>WRIF01000054.1 GCA_009782865.1 Promicromonosporaceae bacterium | reverse complement strand
CCGTCGACGAGGCGCTATCCCTGGTGGGCCAGGCGCATGACGCCCTCTCGATCACCGTCAACGCCGAGATCATGATGATCGCGGCGCAGGGAGCGCTGCCCGCCGTCATTCGCAACACCCTGCCCGTCGACGCCACCGTGGTCGTCGAGATGATCGCCTCCGATTCCCGCCTGCACATCGCCGAACAGCCCGTGATCGTGGTGCCCGCCGGGGAGGAGAGGCGGGTGACAATCCCCGTGGAGGCCCTCGCCTCGGGGGACGTCTCGGTGGGGGCTCGGCTGCTCTCAATCCACGGAGAGCCGGTCTCCGCGACGGCCGTCATGCAGCTGCGCGTCCGTGCCGGCTGGGAGACGGTCGGCACCGCCATCATCGCCGCCCTGCTCGCCGTGCTGTTTGTTCTCGGCGTGTTCCGCACCGTCCGCCGCGGCCGGGGCAGGCGCCGGGGCGAGGACCTGGTGCTGGCCGATCCGGTGATTCCTGCCGAGGCCAGGCGAGGCCGCGATGCCTAGACACGGACGCGGGCCCTCCCAGCACCCTCCGATTGCCGCCTTCGCGGCCTCCCTGGACGTCCCGGACGTGGAGACGGCTTCGGTCGAGGCGGTCTCCCTGGAGACGGCCTCCCTGGAAGCGGTCTCCCCTGAGACATCCTCCCCTGGGACAACCTCCCCTGAAACTACCTCCTCTGTGACAACCTCCGCGCAGCCCGAGGACGGCAGCCTCTCGCGCCTGCAGCGAGGCCTCAACGCCTCCGATGACACGCTGCGGCGCGGCTCGCTGCTGATGTCACTCGGCACGCTGGCATCGCGAGCCACCGGCCAGGTGCGCACCCTGCTGCTGGTGGCGGTCATCGGCTCGATCGGCACGGTCGCCGACGCCTTCGACGTGGGTAACCGTCTGCCCAACCAGCTGTTCATGCTCATCTCGGCGGGCATCTTGCAGGCGGTGCTCATCCCGCAGCTGCTGCGCTCCATGGCCGCCCGCAACTCTCAAGAGCGCACCGACAAGCTACTCACCGTGGCCGCCGTCTCGATGGCCGCCGTCACCCTGCTGGTGGCCGCCCTCCTGCCGGTGCTGGTGCGCCTGATGACCCTGGACTCCGCCTGGGCTGGCCCCGACCGGGCCCTAGCGCTCACGTTCGCCTACTGGTGCATCGCCCAACTGTTCTTCTACGGCCTGTTCACCCTGTTGGGGCAGGTGCTCAACGCGCGCGGCCACTTCGGGGCGTTCGGCTGGGCGCCGGTGGCCAACAACCTCGTCTCATTCGTCGGCTTCGGCGCCTTCTGGGTGTTGTGGGGCACCGCCCCCGCCGACGGCCTCCTCGACCTGGACGCCTGGACACCCGCCATGACCGCCCTGCTCGCCGGGACCGCCACCCTCGGCGTCGCCGCCCAGGGCCTCCTGCTGCTGTGGCCCCTGCGGCGCATCGGATTCAAGTGGAACCTCCGCTGGGGGGTGCGCGGCATCGGGCTGCGCTCGGCCGGCAAGGTGGTGGGCTGGACCTTCGGCGCCGTTCTCCTCGACCTCGTAGGCCTGTTCTTCCTGATGAACATCACCGGCGCGGCCGGACGAGCGGGCACGCGCGAGGGGTTGGTCGTGGCCGGCAACGCCGCCTACGCCAACGCGCAGATCATCTTCTTCCTGCCCCACTCCCTGGTGATCGTCTCCATCGTCACCGCCCTGTTCCCCCGCATGACCGCCGCCGCCCTCGCCGGTGACCTGGGCGGGGTGCGGCGCGACCTGTCCTCGGGCCTGCGAACGGCAGGCGTGTTCTCGGTGATCTCGGCCGCGTTCCTGCTGGTGCTGGCCCGGCCAATCACCAAGGTTCTGCTCCCCACCGCCTCCCAACAGATGGTCGACCTGGGCGCCCCCGTGTTGCAGGCCATGGCCCTCGGCCTGGTGGCGCTGGGGATGACCATCATGATCAAGCGCCTGTACTTTGCCTTCGAGGACGGCAAGGGCATCTTCTGGATTCAGGCCATCGCCACCACCGTGATGGTGGCCACCGTCATGATCTCCTCGCGGGTGCTGGACTTCGAGCACTGGGCGGTCGCCGCCGCGGCCTCCTACGCGCTCGGCATCTGGATCTCGGTGCTGCTGCGCATCAAGGGCATGAGCCGCAAGCTGCAGGGGATGGACGGCTGGCGCGTGACCCGCCTGTACGTGCGGGCAGCCTTGGCCGCCACCGCCGCCGGGGCGGGAGGCTGGGTGGTGGGCCAGGCGGCGGGCGCCAGTTCACCCGAACTTCCTTGGACCGCCGCCCTCCTGGCCACCCTCCTCGGCGGGGGCACCATGGCGGTCATCTATGTGGCGGCCTTGAAGATGTTGCGTGTCCGCGAACTCGACGCCCTCGCCCGCCCGCTGCTTCGCGCCGCTGGTCGCCTGCGCCGGCGATAACCGGGCAGAATGACGGCCAACCCACCCCAGCGGAAGGATTGATTTGTTCATCGTCGGAGACGTAATTGCCGCCCGCTACCGGCTGGACGGGTCACTCGACTCAGACCTCCTGAACGCCAGCACCTTCGCCGGGCGCGACCTGGCCCTGGACCGGCCGGTGCGGGTCACCATCCTCACCGGGCAGCGGGCCCCCGCCGCGCTGGCGGCCGCGCAGCGGGCGGCCAAGGTCACCGGCCCCCACCTTCCCCAGACGCTCGATGCCGGCGTCGATGAGGTGTCCGGGGCGCACTACCTGATCACCACCGCCGTGCGCGGGCAGCGGCTCGACCAGGCGCTGGGCTCTGGACTGTTGACCCCCGCGCAGGCGCGGGCCGTGGTGGGCGAGGTCGCCACCACGTTGGCGGCCGCCGCCGAGCAGGGCATCCACCACGGCACCCTGCGCCCGGCCTGCCTCTACCTTGACGGGGCCGCCTTGCAGGTCACCGGCCTCGGCTACGAGGCGGAATTGGTGGGGACAGCCGCCCCCGAGGCAGACCTGGAGTCCGAGGCGGCGTCCGCCCGCGACACCGCCGACACCGCCGCCCTTGGCTACTTTGCGCTCACCGGCCGCTGGGCAGGGAACACCCTGCCGCCTGCGGCACTGCGTCAGGCCCCGCCCCTGCCTGCCTCCCTGACCACGGGCGGGCACCCGCAGTCCCTGGAAACGCTGGTCCCGCACCTGAACGGCTCCCTGGCCACCCCCATCGCCGCCGCCCTCTCCGGCCAGATGGGCACCCCCCAAGACCTGGCTGACGCCCTGGAACCCTGGGAACCGTTGGCCGGCACCGGGGCGCTGTCGGTGGTGGGTCTGGGGTCCTTCGCCCCGCGCTGGAACCCGCCGGGGCCCCCTGCCGCCTCCGGGCGCATTGGCCGGCCCTCCCCGCCTGCCGCCCCCTCCCCAACCCCCGGTGAAGCCGCTCCCAGGAGCGAGGCCGGCGAACCGCCCTGGCAGAACCCGAACCAAGTGCACCAGGCCCGACCCGTCAGCCAGTTTGCTCCCGTTCGGGTGGGGCCCCCTGCCCCCCAGGCGGCTTCCGCCCCGCGCCCTCGACGGCGCCTCGGAATCCGCACCACCCCCATCGTGCTGCCCTTGGTGTTGGCCGCGGTCGCCCTAGGCGCCTGGTGGGCCCACGGAGTGCTGCAGCGAGAGCTGCCCGAACCCACGGAGATCACGTCCACCGGCTCTCCGGAACCGGACTCGACGGACCCCGCGACCGCCGGGGAGCCTGGAGCGGAGGACGGCGACCTAACCCCGTCGCCGGAGCCAACCCCCGCCACCGCGCCCCCCGTGATCGCCTCTGCCGTGCAGATCGGCCCCGCCATGGACTGTTCCGGGCAACAACCCGAACAGGCGCCCCTTGCCATCGACGGCGACCCGACCACCTACTGGCACACCTGCCGCTATCAGAGCCCCAACTTCGGCGGGCTCGCCCTCGGGGCCGGCCTGGTGATCAACCTGCGCGAGCCGGCCACCGTCTCCACCGTGATCCTGCAGACCAACTCCACCGGCGGCCACGTGCAGATCCGCCAGACCACCGCCGAAGACCCAGGCGGCGGGCTGCTGCTCGCCGAGGGTCGGTTTGCCTTCACCACCGTCCTGGAGCTCGCAGAGCCGACGGAGCTCGACTCCCTGGTGGTGTGGATCACCGAGCTGCCACCGGCAGACGACGGCTTCCTGGTCCAGCTGGCTGGGATTGCCGTCGAATAGCTAGTCGACATAGACTGGCGCCGACTCGTACCGCTAGGGAGTGCCGCTAAGGAGTGCCTTGATCCACAACTTGGTAATCGTTGGCTCCGGGCCGGCCGGCTACACCGCCGCCCTCTACGCCGCCCGCGGGGGGCTGGAACCCGTGGTCATCGCCGGTTCGGTGAGCGCCGGCGGCGCCCTGATGAAGACCACCGAGGTCGACAACTTCCCCGGCTTCCCCACCGGCGTCCTGGGCCCCGAACTGATGGAGGCGATGCGGGAGCAGGCCGCCCGCTTCGGGGCCGACATCCGCTACGAGGATGCCGAACACCTCGAACTACACGGCGACGTCAAGACGGTCACCACCGGCTCAGGCGAGGTGCTCCGCACCCGCGCGGTGATCATCGCCACCGGCGCCACCTACCGCGAGCTGGGCCTGCCCTCCGAAGGCCAGTTCGCCGGCAAGGGAGTCTCCTGGTGCGCCACCTGTGACGGCTTCTTCTTCAAGGACAAGGAGGTGGCCGTCGTCGGCGGCGGCGACTCCGCCCTGACCGAGGCCCTGTTCCTCGCCCGCCTCGCCGCCAAGGTGACCATCGTCCACCGCCGAGACCAGCTGCGCGCCTCCCAGGTGCTGATCGAGCATGCGCAGGCCGAACCGAAGATCGAGTTCGCCTACAACCGCGAGGTCGCGGAAATCCTCGGGGACAACCTGGTCACCGGGGTCACCCTGCGTGACACCGCCTCCGGGGCCCTGCACACCCTCCCGGTCTCCGCCGTCTTCGTGGCCATCGGGCACGATCCCCACTCCGCCCTGGTGCGCGGCCAACTCGAGGTCGACGACGACGGGTACATCGTGGTCGAAGGCCGCAGCCAACGCACCAGCGTGCCCGGGGTGTTCGCCTGCGGCGACGTGGTCGACCGCTTCTATCGGCAGGCGATCACCGCCGCCGGATCGGGCTGCGCCGCAGCCCTAGACGTCCAGGATTACTTCGACAACCTTTAGGAGCCCTCATGAGCACCGCCCTCGCCGTCACCGACGCCACCTTCGCAGCAGAGGTTCTGCAGTCCGACCTGCCCGTCTTGGTCGACTTCTGGGCCGCCTGGTGCGGCCCCTGCCGGATGGTCGCCCCGATCATCGATGAACTCGCCGCCGAACTCGCTGGCCGCCTCAAGGTGGTCAAGGTGGACATCGACGAGAACCCGGCCACCCCGCAGGCATACGGCGTGGTCTCCATCCCCACGCTGAACGTGTACCGCGGCGGCGAACTGATCAAGTCCATCGTGGGCGTCCGCCCCAAGAAGGCCCTGCTGGAAGAGCTGGAGCCCCTCCTCGGCTAGATCACGCCCTTTGGTGGCGGGGCCACAGCGCGGGCGCCGCCCCGCCGTCGCCCCCTGCCGCCATTCTCTTGGGCCACCGCGACCCTGGGTCGCCTTCACCTCGGGCCGTCATCACTATGGCCCGGACCGATGATGCACCCCACAATGCCGGCGTCCCTGGCTAAACCGGGCATTCTGTTAGGCTAACCCGGTCCGGGTCGCAGTGGTCCTGGAGATATCGGAGAGCGAAATGAACACCGCAGGCAGCCCACAGTCAACCACCATGAACGCCGCCCACGCGGCCGCCATCGGAGGGGCTGGAGTAGGCGCCGCTGCCGCCGCCGATCCCCTGTTCGACACCTACGCCGAGCGGGCACACGGGCTCAAGGCCTCCGAGATTCGCGCCCTGTTTGCCGTGGCCTCCATGCCGGAGGTCGTCTCGCTGGCCGGGGGCATGCCCTTCATCTCCGGCCTGCCCCTGGACCAGATTGCCGACTCCCTCCAACGGCTGATCCGCGAGCAGGGGGCCACCTTCCTGCAGTACGGAAATGGGCAAGGCCTGCCGCGCCTGCGCGAACAGATCGTGGACGTCGTGGCCCTTGAGGGCATCGAGACCCGGCCCGAGAACGTAGTGATCACCACCGGCTCCCAACAGGCGCTCGACCTGGTGACCGAGCTGACCATCAACCCCGGTGATGTCATCCTCACCGAGTCGCCCTCCTACGTGGGTGCCCTCGGGGTATTCCGCTCCTATCAGGCTGATGTCCGCCACGTCGAGATGGATGCGGACGGCATGGTGCCCGCCGCCCTGGAGGCCGCCCTGGCCGACGCCCAGGCCGCCGGGGACGTCGTCAAGTTCGCCTACATCGTCCCGAACTACCACAACCCGGGCGGCGTGACCCTCTCCCTGTCTCGACGCAGGGAGATTGTGGACATCTGCCGCCGCTACCGGGTGCTGATCGTGGAGGACAACCCTTACGGCCTGCTCGGCTTCGACGGGGAACCGCTACCCGCGATGCAGCCCCTCAACCCCGCCGGTGTCGTCTACCTGGGCTCCTTCTCCAAGACGTTTGCCCCCGGGTTCCGGGTGGGCTGGGTCATCGCCCCCGACGGCTTCCGCGACAAGCTGGTGCTCGCCTCGGAGTCGGCTATCCTCTGCCCCTCCAACGCCTCGCAGATGGCGATCTCCACCTACCTGGAGACCTGTGACTGGCGGGCGCAGATCGCCAGCTATCGTGACCTGTACCGGCAGCGACGCGACGCCGTGATTTCCGCCCTGGAGGAGTACCTGCCCGAGGCGGAGTGGAACGTTCCCGGCGGGGGATTCTATGTCTGGGTCAAGCTGCCCCCCGGCGTGGACTCCCGCGACATGCTGCCCCGCGCGGTCGAGAGCCAGGTGGCCTACGTGCCGGGCACCGCCTTCTACTACGACGACCGCGGCACCGACCACCTGCGGCTGAGCTACTGCTACCCCACCCCGGAGCGCATCCGAGAGGGCGTACGGCGGCTCGCCGGGGTGGTGCGCCGGGAAATGTCTGCCTGAGCGCCCAGGCAACGGACTATTCTTCGGTGAGCCCGGGGTCCTTCGGGGCCAGCACGCCGAGGATCCGATTGAGGTCTTCCACCGAGGCGAACTCCACCGTCAGCCGGCCCTTCGCCTTCCCCACCTGCACCTTTACCCGGGTATCGAGGTAGTCGGAGAGGCGGCCAGCCAGCGCGTTCGCGGCGGGGCTGGTGCTGGTGGTGCGGGCGGCGCGCTCCCGGCGCGGCTGGTCCGAGGAGTGGAGGGTGACCAACTCCTCGACGGCGCGCACGGACAGGCCCTCTGCGACGATCCGCTGGGCCAGGCGTTCGATCTCTGCCCCGTCGGCCAGGCCCAGCAGGGCGCGGGCGTGGCCGGCGGAGATGACCCCGGCCGCCACGCGGCGCTGCACCAACGGCGGCAGCTTCAGGAGGCGCAGCGTGTTGGAGATCTGGGGGCGCGAGCGAGCGATTCGGCTGGCGAGTTCCTCGTGGGTACAGCCGAAGTCGTCAAGGAGCTGGCGGTACGCCGCGGCCTCCTCAAGGGGGTTGAGCTGCGCACGGTGCAGGTTCTCCAGCAGGGCGTCGCGCAGCAGGTCGCCGTCCTCGGTGATCCGGACGATGGCCGGCACAAACTCCATGCCGGCGGCCTGAGAGGCGCGCCAGCGCCGCTCCCCCATGATCAACTGGTACTGGCCGGTCACCTGCGGATCGGGCCGAACCACCACCGGCTGCAACACGCCCACCTCCTTGATGGAGGCGGTGAGTTCGGCCAGGTCAAACTCGTCAAAGACGGTGCGGGGCTGATGCGGGTTGGGCACAATCGCATCGATAGACAGTTCGGCGAAGGAGGCCCCCGGAACCGGAACCAACTCCACTCCCGCCGGCACCGGCTCGGTTTCACGTGAAACAGCCTGGCGGCGAGGCCTGGGCCCGGCGTTCATCGTCGGCCGCAGCCCCAAGCGCCCAGAAGTGGCCGCCGAATCCCAGGCGGCCTTGATCTTCGCCTCGGCCGGGTCGTCTGCCACTGGGCCGGTCGTCGCCTCGGGGAAGAAGACATCCGAGGGGCGAGCGGTCTTGCCGGTAGGTCGCCTCGCCCCAGA
>WRIF01000053.1 GCA_009782865.1 Promicromonosporaceae bacterium | reverse complement strand
CGTCATCCTCGTCGGCGAAATGCGCGACTACGAAACGATCTCCGCCGCCGTCACCGCCGCCGAGGCCCTGCTCGGGGAGACGGGCCGGGTGCTGCTGCGCGCCTCGGGCACCGAACCGATGGTGCGGGTGATGGTCGAGGCCGCCACCCAGCGGCAGGCCGACGGGGTGGCCGAGACCCTCGCTCAGGTGGTCAAGGAACGCCTGGCCCTGTAGCGACACCGCGTCGCACGCGAGGGAGCGCCCTGCGCGACCTGTGAAGATGCGGCAATGTGGCTGGACGCCTACAACTTGCGCAGCCGCACCCGCCGCAGCGAGTGGTCTGCCCCCTTGGAGAGCACGAGCGTGGCGCGCCCGCGCGTCGGACGGATGTTCTCCTCCAGGTTGGGGGCGTTGATCGCCTCCCAGATCTCGCTGGCCTGCGCCACGGCCTGCTCATCGGAGAGGGCGGCATACCGGCGGAAGTAGGAGTCGGGCTTGGCGAAGGCGGTGGCTCGCAGGGCGAGGAAGCGCTCGATGTACCAGCGTTTGATGTCGGCGGTGGCGGCATCGACGTAGATCGAGAAGTCGAAGAAGTCGCTGACCGACACCGAGGGGCCGCCGTCGATGAGCGGCTGGCCGGGCTGGAGCACGTTGATGCCCTCGACGATCAGCACATCGGGCTTGCGGACCACCGTCTGCTCGCCGGGCATGATGTCGTAGGTGACGTGGGAGTAGACAGGGGCCGTCACCTCCGGCTGGCCGGACTTCACCGCACGCACAAACTCGATCAGGGCCTTGCGGTCATAGCTCTCGGGAAAGCCCTTGCGGTCAAAGATTCTGCGCTTGGTCAACTCGGCGTTGGGCAGCAGGAAGCCGTCGGTGGTCACCAGCTCGACGTGTGGGGTGTCGGGCCAGCGGGCCATCAGCTCGGGCAGGATGCGGGCGACGGTCGACTTGCCGACCGCCACCGACCCGGACACGCCGATGACGTAGGGCGTGCGGGGGGCGATCTCGTGCAGAAACGTGCTGGTTGCCGAGTGCAGCGACTGGGAGGCCGCCACGTACAGGTTTAGTAGCCGGGACAGTGGCCGGTAGATGGCATCCACCTCGGCCAGGTCCATCGGGTCACCGAGGCCGCGCAGGCGCCGCACGTCGTCGTCCGTGAGCGGTAGGGGAGTAGACGACGAGAGGCGCTGCCAGGCGGAGCGGTCGAGGTCAACGTAGTGGCTGGCCGGGCCGGCTGGGTTGGCCGAGGAGGCTGGGGCGGCCGGGCGGGCGGTGGGGATGTCCACGCCCCCATTCTGCCCGAAGCCCTCCCGCGCGCCCGTGATCTCGACGCCCGAGTGAACCCAGGTTCGTCTCAGGCTGCGGCGCCGGCTACCTCGCGCCGCTCGTGGTCTTGCGCTTGGGGTTGGGCAGGGCCGCCGACGTGTGCTTAAGGGGCAGGTCCGCCAGGAGTGTCTTGACGTCGACGTCCAGTGCCCATGCGAGGTCGACCAGCGTACCCAGCGAGGGGTTGGCGGGGGTCTTTCGTTCGCGGTCCGAGAAGCCGCGCTCGTAGTTCTGCAGCATCACCCGGGACAGCCCAGCGTTGTGGGCCACCTCCTCCTGGGTGAGCCCCGACTCCCACCGCAGTTGCTTGAGCCGTTCGGCCAAGGCGCGGGCGAGCTCGGGATCAAGCGGCGTGTTGCGAGGCATCATCGAATGCCATCAGGCAAAGGAACCTTAGTCCGCAAAGGATACTTGTCGGCATGCTCGCTCAAGCAAAGCATCCTTTGCTTGAGTCAGGCGCGCCCGAACGCCCCCTCATCAAGAGCAGGCACCGGGTCAAGGCCTTCGGTGAGGTCAACACGCCGCCGCACATGGTCAAGACAATGCTCGATCTGGTCAGCGACGACCTTGGGATCGTGGATCGGACGTTCCTGGAGCCGGCCGCCGGCGATGGCAACTTCCTCACCGCCATCCTGCGCCGCAAGCTGCAGGCCATCGAGCGCCGCTTTCGTGACGAACGGCTCGCCCAGGAGTCCCTCTTCGCCCTGGCCTCGATCTACGGGATCGAACTGCTGGAGGACAACCACGCGGATGCGCAGGCCGCGCTGCTTGAGGTTCTCGCGGACTTCTGCGACCGGCATGCCATCGGGTTCGGACGCCGGACCAACAGCCGACAGGCGGCCGAGTTGCTGATCAGTGCCAACATCCTGCGCGGCAACACCCTCACCGCCGAGGCTCAGGCCGGCGGCCCGCTGGTGTTCTCCTGGTGGCATCGCGTGGCGAACCTGCCAGGGAAGGTGCGCCGCGTGCCGTTCACCTTCGCGTCCCTGCGGGCCGCGCCGCCCGCGCCCAAGGCCCCGCAGGTCGAGTCGCTCTTCGACCTCCCGACCGACACCGCAGAGCCGGCCGATCCGGTCCTGCCCGCCTACGCCGTCTGCCGCATCGACCAAGTCCACAAAGAGGTGACCACCCAGTGACCCAGACGCCCCAGATCAAACCGTTCCGCAAGATTGAGCCGTACGTCTACTCGTGGCGCACGCCTGACATCCCAAAGTACGCCGGGTGGGAGAAGATCGGATACACCTCCCAGCAGACTCCGGACGAGCGGATCGCGCAGCAGGCTAGCCAGTTGAACATCGGCAAAGAAAAGGTCTGGGCCCACCGCGCGGTCTACAACGACGGCGGCCTCTTCACCGACCGTGACTTCCACACCTACCTGACGTTTGAGGGTGTGCCCAGGGAGCCGGGATCCGAGTGGTTTGACATCGCCAGCGCCGCCCGCGACTCCCTCGGCTACTTCAAGGACTTTGTCTTCCACGACTTCTCACCCCCACAGGGCGTAGCCCCCGAGTTCTACCAGTTGCGCGCCGAGCAGGAGGCGGCCGTTGTACTCGCCTTGGACGCCTTCGCCGCAGGCAAGGGCGAGGTCCTCTGGAACGCGAAGCCGCGCTTTGGCAAGACCCTGGCAACCTACGACCTAGCCCGGCGTCTAGAGGCGCGCCGGATTCTGATAGTCACCAACCGGCCCGCCATCGCCAATTCCTGGTACGACGACTACGAGCGGTTCATCGGCCACCAGACCAACTACAAGTTCGTCTCCGAGTCCTCGTCGCTGTCCGACCGGCGTCCGATGTCCCGGGCGCAATGGGTGAAGTTCTCCGCAGGCGCCGCCGACCCGCGAATCATCGAGTTCGTGTCCTTGCAGGACCTCAAGGGCTCGGTCTACTTCGGTGGCGACTTCGTTAAGCTAAAGCACCTGGCCGACGCTCAGTGGGACCTGCTGGTGATCGATGAGGCCCATGAGGGGGTCGACACCGCGCTCACCGAGGTGGCGTTCGACCACATCAATCGCTCCAACACGCTCCACCTCAGCGGCACCCCGTTCCGCGCACTCGCTGCTGGCAAGTTTGCCGACGACGAGATCTTCAACTGGACGTATGAGGATGAATGCCTGGCCCGCGAGGCCTGGACCGACCCCGCGGCGGACAACCCGTATGCCCCGCTGCCCAAACTCAACCTGTTCACCTATCAGCTCTCGCGGATGATCACTGACCGCCTGCTAGGCGCGGCGACCGGCGACGACTCCTCTTCTGACCTGGACTACACGTTCGACCTGGGAGAGTTCTTCTCCACCAAACCAAACGGGTTCTTCGAGCACGAGGCAGAGGTCAAGACGTTTCTGGACTGCCTGACCACCAACGACAAGTATCCCTTTTCCACTCTCGAGCTGCGCGATGAGATCCGACACTCGTTCTGGCTCCTAAACCGCGTTGACTCCTGCAAGGCCCTGGCCAAACTCCTGAAGGCTCACCCGGTTTTCGGTGAGTACAAGGTGGTGCTCGCCGCTGGTGATGGCAAGTCCGACGCAGACGAGGCCGCTGCCAAGGAGTCGCTGCAGGCTGTTCGGGAGGCCATCGCCGCCGCCGAGGTCGTGGGAGGCAAGACCATCACCCTGTCCGTGGGGCAGTTGACCACCGGGGTGACCATCCCGGAGTGGACCGCGGTGGTGATGCTGGCCAACCTGACCAGCCCGAGCCTCTACATGCAGGCCGCGTTCCGCGCTCAGAACCCTTGCACGTTCGAGCGTGCCGGAAAGGTGTACGCCAAGACCGACGCCTACCTGTTCGACTTCGCCCCCGAGCGCACCCTCACCATCTACGACGCCTTCGCCAACAATCTCAACCGGAGCAGGCTCGGCGCAGACGCCGGAACCCGCCAGGAGGCGATTCGGAAACTGCTCAACTTCTTCCCCGTGCTGGGCGAGGACACCGACGGCACGATGATCGCCCTGGACGCCGCCCAGGTGCTGACCTTCCCGCAGGTGTTCAAGGCCCGCGAGGTGGTTCGGCGCGGCTTCATGTCCAACCTGCTATTCGACAACGTTTCCAACATCTTCAACTTTGCCGCCCAGCTGAAGCCGATCCTGGACAAGTTGCCCTCGGCCAAACAGGGCAAGGTCGACTTGGGTACCGTCATCACGGTTCCGCAGCCGCCAATCTCCACCGACGACGCCGGCCGGGTCACCGCGAACGAGACGGTGGTCAACGAGCAGGTCATGAGGTTCGGCACCCCGGTCTACGCCGTGACCAAGTTGCCGCCGGTCACCGCCGACGTCAACGTGGGGGATCTGGCCAAGTCCATTACCGCTGCCGTCGCCGACCAGCGGGCCGAGGTCGCCGTCGCCTACGGACTGACCAAGAAGAAGGTCGAGGCGGACGCAAGGCGCACCGAGCAGGCCTTCATCGCCCAGGTGGAGCGCGAGAAGACCAACCTCGGGATCAAGCTGCAGCACCTGGACGACGCCGTCCACGAGGCCACCACCGAGGCCGAGGCCACCGAACTCATCGCGGCACAGGCACAGGCCACCGCGGACTTCAGCGCCAAGGTTCTGGCCATCGCCACGCAGACGGTCGCCCAGGCGATCCCGGAGACCGTTCGGCGCGAGGAGAACAAGAAGGAACGCCAGCGCGCCGACGATGTCATGGACGAGGCCCGCAGCCACCTGCGCGGCTTCGCCCGCACCATCCCCATGTTCCTCGTGGCCTACGGGGATGAGGACATGCGGTTGGCCAACTTCGACAACTACACCGACGATGCCGTGTTCCACGAGGTGACCGGCATCACCGAGGCCGAGTTCCGCCTCCTGCGCGACGGGCAGACAATCAAGGAGGCCGACGGCACCGAGACGGTCATCCCCGGCCTGTTCGACGAGGCGGTGTTCGACCAGGCAATAGTCGAGTTCCTTGCCAAGAAGGCCGAGTTGGCCGACTACATGAACCCCGGGCAGGACGAGGACATCTTTGCCTACATCCCACAGCAGAAGACCTCGCTCGTCTTCACTCCGCGGCCCGTGGTGCAGATGATGGTCAACGTGCTGGAAACCGAGACCCCCGACATCTTCGCCTCGCCGGCGACGACCTTTGGCGACCTGTTCTCCAAGGCGGGGATCTTCCTCATGGAACTGGTCCGTCGCCTCGACCAGGGCCTGACCGGCGCGATCCCGGACCGTGACAAGCGCCTGGAACACATCCTTACCAAGCAGGTCTACGCCCTGTCTCCGTCGGAGATCCTCCGGCTCATCACCCTGGAGGCCGTCTCCGGCGGCGACCCCACCCGTCGCGCCTGGCTGGAGGGCTCAGGCCACTTCCGCGTCGGAGACTTTCGAGAACTAGCCAGCACCCTGGAGGAATGGGACATGAAGAGGTTCGACGTGGTCATCGGCAACCCGCCGTACCAGGAGGACGCGGCGGGAGAGACCACCCGGGCGGAGCCGATCTACCATCGCTTCATGGACGCCGCCTTCGAGGTGGCCGACAAGGTAGTGCTGATCACCCCCGCCCGTTTCCTGTCGAACGCGGGGCAGACGCCCAAGCCGTGGAACGAAAAGATGCTCGCCGACGAGCATCTGAAGGTGGCGCGTCACGAGGTGAACTCCGATGTGATCTTCCCTGGCACCGACATCAAGGGTGGCATCGTCGTGACCTACCGCGATGCAGATCGCAAGATTGGCCCCATCGGCACCTTCACGCCGCACGACGAGATGAACGGAGTGCTCGCCAAGACTCGAGGCTCGGCCAGCCTGACGAGCATCGTCAGCTCCCAGGGGTTGTATCGCTTCTCTGCTGGGGCGCTCGCGGAGGTTCCTGCGATTGGGCGGGTGCAGGGGGAGGGCACCGGCTCCAAGATCACTTCGGCGGCGATGGCCGCGCTGCTTGGCGACGTGTTTCGTGCCACCAAGTCGGACAACGATGTCGCGGAGTTGGCCGGCGTCGAGGGCGGTCAGCGTGTTCGTCGTTGGATACGCCGCGATTACCTCGTCCCGGTCCCGTCACTGGACAGGTGGAAGGTGTTTATTCCGAAGGCAAACAACAGCGGCGCCTTCGGGGAGACCCTCAGTTCACCGTTCGTCGGTGGGCCCGGGCTGGGGCACACCGACACCTTTCTGTCGGTAGGCTCGTTCGCCTCAGAGGGGGAGGCCGCTGCCTGCCTGGCCTACCTGAGGACTAAGTTCTGCCGGGCGCTGCTGAGCGTGTTGAAGACAACCCAGGACAACCCGAAGGGCAAGTGGAAGTACGTCCCGCTGCAGGACTTCACTTCCGCCTCGGACCTCGACTGGAGCAAGTCGATCCCGGAGATCGACCGGCAGTTGTTCGCCAAGTACGGCCTGGATGCGGCGGAGATCGCCTTCATCGAGACCAACGTCAAGCCGATGAAGTAGGGCAGCTCCCAGGCGCGCAGTTTCGCCCCCCTCGCTGGTTACGGCTGCGGGCAAGGCGAAGGCGCGGTTCTATCGGGAGACGCTGGATAAAGTTTGGATAGAACGTCTACTGCAGGGCGGGGATGACCTCGGCCGCGAACTGCTCGGCCTGCTCGTGGTCCTCGGTGGCCCGCGGGAAGTAGGTGATGGCGTACGTCATCCCGAGGTCTTTCATGGCGGCGAGCCGCTCGACGATCTCGGAAGCGGTGCCGCGCAGCGAGTTGTCCCGCCATTCGACCATCGCGGACTCGGCGCGGTCCGGCACGTGTCGCTCGAAGACCCGCTGCAGGTCGCGCAGGCGCGCCTCCTGCTCGGCGGGGGTGCCGATCACCACGTTGTAGTTGCTGGAGCGGGTGATCTCGGCAAAGTCGCGGCCGACGTCCTGGCAGTGGGCCTTGAGCACGGCCGACTTGTGGGCGAACCCGGCCGGCGAGCCGTCGAAGTTGGTGTACTGCGCGTACTTGGCGGCGGTCAGTAGCGTCTTCTTCTCCCCACCGCCGGCAATCCACAGCGGGATCGAGGGCACCTCCGCCCCGTCCACCGCCACGGCCTGCAGCGGCTGCGGGTGACACAGGGCGCCGTCCACGTCGTAGTGCTTGCCCTCAAAGCGGCCAGAGGTCCCGGTGCGCCACATGGACGCCATGATCTGCACACCCTCGTCCAGCATCGCCAGGCGCTCGCCGGCCCGTGGGAAGCCGTAGCCGTAGGCGCGCCACTCATGCTCGTACCAGCCGGCGCCGATCCCCATCTCGGCACGACCCCCAGAGATCACGTCAACCGTGGCGGCCACCTTCGCCAGATAGGTGGGCTCGCGGTAGGCCATGCACGTGCACATCTGCCCGAGGCGCACCCGCCCCGACGCCGCCGCGAAGGCCGCCATCAGCGTCCACGCCTCATGCGTGGCCTGATCGGTCGGGGCGGGAACCGTGTGGAAGTGGTCATAGACCCAGACCGACTCCCAGGCCGAGTTCGCATCGGCCATGGCCAGCAGCGACTTCATCGCCGCCCACTGCCCCGCGGGCTCGGTCTCGGTGAGGTCTAGGCGCCAACCTTGCGGGATAAACATGCCGAATCTCATGGTCGCCACCCTACCGTTTCCCTCGGGCTGCGGCATGATTGAGGCCATGATGCGGATCACCCCCGCCGAGGTTGGCGCCGAGTGGCCGGTGCCCGGACCGGCGGACCACAAGTACACGCGCGGGGTGGTGGGGGTCTGCGCCGGCACGCCGGACTATCCCGGCGCGGCGGTGCTCGCCACCTCGGCCGCGGTGTTGGCCGGGGCGGGCATGGTCTACTACCGCGGGCCGGCCGAGGTGGCTGCCGCCGGCCCCGCCGCCCGCCCGGAGGGGGG
>WRIF01000052.1 GCA_009782865.1 Promicromonosporaceae bacterium | reverse complement strand
CCCCCCCCGACAAATCAGGCATCATCGCCCGCGGCGCCCCCCTGACCAGCAGAAACGCTCCTGGTCTCTACCGATTGGTAGAGGCGTGCCCGCCAGCGCGCAGACGGCGACACTTTCCGCGGCGGCTCCCTCCGCCGGAGGGCACTGGGGGTAACTGGGAGGCGCTTAGGGGTTACCTGGGAGACGGTCGGGGGTCACCTAGGAGACGGCCCGGAGGCGGGTTCGGGGGAGGGTTTGGGGGCGGGCCGGTTTTCACTGCTCAGCCTGCCGGGTGCCTTCCGTGGCGGGGCGCGGGCCAGGCCTCGCGGCTCGGCCCGCCAGGTAACCCCCTGTGTCGGCCCGCGGGCTGGGCCGTCACCCTGGCCGAAGATGACGGCCTGCGCGTATCGTTCACCGACCTTTTTGACGAATGACCCCCCCCCGCTTGCTCTCGCCTGCCCCTGTCCCGTGGTGCGCCGGGTCGGCAAGCCGGGGTTGGCAAACCGTGACCTGATGGTCTACGGTTGATTCATAAACACCGACCCCTCTGGCAGTCATCGAGGCATCCGCTTCACCGATTGTGATGGGTCGGTTGTCGTATCCAAGGAGTCCCTGCTATGCCGGAGTACGAGAAGCGGCACCTGAACTACGCGGAGCAGGTTGACCTTCTCCGGTCCCGCGGACTGGCCATAGCAGACGAAGGCGTGGCCGTTCGCGCGCTCAAGCGCATCGGCTACTACAGGCTGTCGGCGTACACCTACCCGCTACGTGCCCAGAATCACGGTGAGGGGTCGAGGCGGTCCGATGGCTTCGTCGACGGCGCCACCTTCGAGGACGCCGTCACCCTGTGTGACTTTGACGACCGACTACGCTCTGTCCTCCTCGATGGCCTACAACAACTTGAGGTAGGTCTGCGTGTGCAGATTGCTTACGAGCTCGGTAAACTCTCGGCCTTCGGCCACCTCGACCGTCAATACCTAGACGAGAAACGCTGTTCTGAGCGCCCAAGGCCGGGGAGCGCCGATGCCGACCTGGGACTGGACGCCCACGCCTCATGGCTGCGGCGCTACCAACGGCTCCAAGCCGAGGCGAAGAACGAGGATTTCGTCAAACATTTTGTCCTCAACTACGGAGCGCGCATCCCGATCGGGGTGGCCACCGAGTTTCTTACCTTCGGGTCAGTAACCCGCCTCTACAGCCTACTAAAAGACCGAGAGGCCACCCGGATCGCCCGCCACCTCGGCGTTCCACAACGTGACATCGTGCATGGCTGGCTGAGGTCGCTCAACGCGCTGCGCAATGACTGCGCCCACAATGCGCGCATCTGGAACCGAGCCACGATTTACCCGCCGAAGCGACTATCTGAGCCTTTCTCACCGGCCCTGCTCACGCACTTGTCCGGCGGCGACAACACTCGGGTATACTACCTAGCTGCACTTTGCGCCTTCTTCCTGTTACAGATCGCGCCCGACTCACGCTGGCCGGGACAGTTCCGCACCGTGATGAGGAAGTTTAGCGTCGTCAACGGCATGACTCCTGAGAACACGATGGGCTTCCCAGAGGCGTGGGACGACCTCGACCTCTGGAAGCCGCGCACCTGAACCCCGCCTCGATTTGGTTGCTTGACAGCAGCAGACTTGAACTCCCAAAGAGTAAGGCCGCGCCGGCCGCGGCGTCGCTGCGGGCTTCCGCCCCCGCCCGGAGCATCCGGCTAGCGCGAGACTAGGCAACCCCTGCTCGTGGCATTGGCCACCATCTGCGCCCGGTCATTGACCCCTAAGATGCTCAGCAGGTGGGTCTTGACGGCGAACGGACGAGCGACCAGCCCTCACCCCGGCGCAGGCCCCAACTTTGGGCGTCACCTGCACAGCCCTTTTGCTGAGGGCTCAGATTGGGCGCCTCCTTACGGCGCCGGGGGCTGAAGAGGTTTGGCGCGCGTGCGTGCCGCAGATGGCGGCGGAACTCGGGGCGCGGAGACGGCACACAGATGAGCCACCCGATCCAGTAGCCGCGACCGTAACTCACCGACCAGGGGACGGACATCGGGCGCATCGAGCGCGTCGCCTAGGGCGTCGGGTAGGTCTCGTCCGATGCGGGCGACCACCGCAACGACAAGGTCAGGGTCCAACCCGGCATCGTTTGCGAACCTGACCCAGTGCTTTTCGAGAACATACCCAAACTCTCGCTTGCCGCCAACTGACATTGCGGCCTTCGAGAGTCCCGAGCCCTTCTTGTGATCATAGGGCAAACCCGATGCAACGTCGTACAGGGGAGCCAGCTGGACCCGGTGCCGGTCGAGCATTAGCGAATAGTTCTTCGCGTGTGCGTCTGGCGCCCCAATCAGATAGTTGTAGATCAGGGCATCCGTGAAGCGTTCAATGTTTCTGCTGCGCTCCGATGGCATGCCGACCGCCTTAAGCAGCTTGACGATCTCAACCGCCGATGGGCCACCCTCGGACTCATACTTGTCCTGCGGGTAGCGGCTCAGCGCTTGGCACATGTCTTCTTGATGGATGCGATCCACAACGCCAGCACGCCGCCTCCTGTCGTACCGGGTGACAACGATTGCCGGCTGCCCATCGAACTCGACGTACCTGCTGCTTGCCGCGTCGAGGCCCAACCGGTTGGCGGCGTCCAGGCAGACGTGCTCATTCAGGGCCTGCAGTTTAAACTCCTCGACTCCCGGCTTGATGATGTGGGTTGTTGCTTGCGCGCCTGTGGGGTCGGCCCATGAGCCATCCGCCTGCATCTGAAGCGCGAACTTCGCCTGCGCGCCAGCAAGCGACCAGCATTCTCCGGTGGCCCTCCATTATGCGGCCGGGTTGACCCGAAGTTCGGCGAGCCGCCTGCCAATCCAGCTGTCGTCCACTGGTTTCAACTGCCCTGAGCGGGCAAGCGTTTCATCTACGTCGTCAGGATCGCAGAACTGGATGGCTCCCGCGCAGTCGAGCCCAATGTGCGAAAGCAGCGCGAACGGGTTCCGCCAAAAGACGCCGCTCTCCGCCCCAATGGCACGCTTGGTTTCTTCTCGATCTGGGAGAAGCCCGAGAAGAAACGGCTCAACCTGCCGGTGGAGATACATCTTGCCCTGATAAGGCATTGACAGCGAGACCGGAGTTCGCCGGTTAGTTGAGTCCAAATAGTGGAGCCTGTGCTGCCCGCCGGCGGTCTGCTCGAGGTCTGCGACGTGCTCGTTATAGAGCAGGACACTCAGCCACTTGCTCACTCGTCGCCCTCGACGTCGAAGACGGAAATGAAGTCGGCATCCGGGTCGTCTACGACGCTCAACACGAGGTCGAGAGTTTCGAGCACCTTAAGCACCGAGTAGAAGTCCACTGACGCGTTGCGTCCGGTCTCCACGCCACTGACCCACCGCCGGGAGACGCCGGAGGTTTCGGCAAGAACTTGCTGAGTCATCCCTGTTCTGCGACGACGGTCGCGAAGGAGCGCCCCTAGTTCCTGGACCGTGTGCACTTCGGCCTGCATGATGTGACCGTACCTGCACATCGTGAAAAGTGCAAGTATCTGCACATTTCAGGGTGCGCAAGTTCCTGCGCGTGGAGCCCAGGGGCGAGGGGCAGGCGAGTCCCCCTCTCCCTCGCCCGCAGGCAAGAGAACCCCCACACGGTTGGCGAATCCGGGTAGGGCAATACCGCATGTTGGCCAGGCGGCAATGGCGTCGGGAGGGTCCAAGCACTGCGGTACCACCGCGGAATCACCGCGAGACTAGCCAACCCCTGCTCGTGGCATTGGCCACCATCTGCGCCCGGTCATTGACCCCTAGCTTGCGGTAGATGCTCAGCAGGTGGGTCTTCACGGTTCCCTCGGAGATGTGCAGCCGCGCCGCGGTGGCGCCATTGGTCTTGCCCGCCGCGACCAGCTCCAGGACCTCAATCTCCCGGACGGTCAGGGGCTTCGAGATGGCGCCGCCGGACTCGTCCAGGCGCGCGGCCACCTCCTGCGAGAAGGGCCTGCCGTCCTCGCTGGCGATGAGAATCGCCTCGGTCAGCTCCTCGGGTGCCATATCCTTCAGCAGATACCCGATGGCGCCCGCCTCCAGCGCACGGAAGATGTCGGCATCGGTGTCGTAGGTGGTGAACACCAACACCCGAACCTTGCCCCCGGAGGCGGCCATGACCTGCGCGGTGGCCTCCACCCCGCCCAGGACCGGCATCCGCAGGTCCATTAGCACCAGGTCTGGGAGCAGGGCCGCGGCCAGTTCGACCGCCTCCTGCCCGTTGGCGGCCTCGCCGACCACCTCGAACTGAGGATGGTCGCGCAACAGCGAGACGATGCTGCGGCGCATCATCTCGTGGTCGTCCACCACTAGCACTCGCTTGGCGTTCATGCTCGTCCCTTCGGCAATGTCACGGTGACGGTGGTCCCTCTGCCATCCAGCCCTGCGGTGTGTGCCACCGTGCCACCCACCATCTGCACCCTGGTGTGCATCCCGGCGATGCCGTACCCGGCGGGAATGTCCGCCGACATGCCGGTGCCATCGTCCGCGACGGACAGGGCCACCTGCCCGGCTGGGGCACACTCGCGCAGCTCGACCCTAACCCGCGTGGCGGCGGCATGACGTCGAACGTTGGTCAGCGACTCCTGCGCGGCGCGCAGCACCACCACGTCTTCGGCCGGAGTCAGGGTCAGCCCCTCGTCGATGCGCAGGGTGACCGCCACCCCCATCTCCTGCTCCCAGCGCTCCACCAGCTGCCGCAGCGCCTCGGACAGGGTCGCCCCCTGCAGCGGCGCCGGGGTAAGGCCCCTAACCAGGGCCCGCGCCTCGGACAGGTTGTCGGTGGTGCTCACCTCCAGGTGCCCCAGCAGTTCTCCCACCGCCGGCAGGTCTCCCCTGTGCAGGGCGTCTTGCGCCCGCCGGGACATCAGCTGGCAGACGGAGAAGCCCTGCGCCAGGGTGTCATGCACCTCCCGCGCCACCCGCTCCCGCTCGAGGGCCACCCCGGCGGCACGCTCCTGCTCGGCCACCCGCTGTTGGGCGGCCCTCAGCTCCTCGGAGAGCAGCACGTATCGCTCGGCGAACCGCACCATGACAATCACCGCAGAACCCACCGCCACGGAGAGGCCGAACAGCGCCGTCAACCAGGTCAGCTGGAGCACCACCTGACCCCAGGTGGGAGGATCCCGAAACCAGATCACCAGGATGGCCGCCAGGAAGAGCACCGCGGTGTAGACGACGCCCCGCCGCCGGCTCCAACCGGAGAGAACCCAGCCGCACACAATCCCAAGCACCTGCAGGAGGACCCCACCCAGATGGTCTCCGAGCGAGGTGGCGAGGATGATCACGATGGTCACACCCAGGAACAGGTCCACCAAGAGGCGGTTGCCCGCCCGGTAGGCCGGCAGGCCGATCGTCAGGTAGGCCACGGCGAAGCCCGCATACCCGCAGAGCGTCCGGACGGTCTCCGGCCAGCCAAAGTAGCCCACCGCTGCCAGCGTGTACGCCGCAAACGCGGCGAGGAAGCAGAGGATCCCGATGTTGAACCACCGAAACACCATCGCCCGCACCGCCGAGTCCGGGTGGGGCGAGCTGCGCATGCGTCAATGTTGGCAAACCCAATCGGCCATCTGCCGATGGCCAGTTCAATCTGACGCCTGATTTGGCTGGCGGTGCGGGGTGCGCGTTTCGGGGCTGGCTAGTGGCGAGGGCGGCGGCGGGGATGGCCAGAGGGGGCCTCCCCCTGCCCGGTGTGGGCGGGAGGAGACCCCCTCGTGGTGGTTGACCGGTGACTAGCTGCTAGCCAGGGTCAACCGGCTGGTGCTGGCCAGTTGGCGTTGGCCAACTAGTTGGTTCCCCAGTGGCCGACGAACACGTCATCCCCAAGGCGACCGAACGTGAACCGGTGATCAATCGTGGTAGCCGTAGGCGAGTACGACTTGAAGAACTCATTCCCACGACGCAACGACCACGTGTCATACCCGCTACCGTTCCAGTCACCAGCAAACACCTCATCGCCAGCACGACCAAAGGTAAACGAGTAGTCCGCGTTCCCACCCCGAAGAGTGTTACTCACGAAAATCTCGTTCCCACGCCGCACCGCAAACGTGTCCCCAGGCTCACCATCAAAGTTACCCGGAATCAACTGGTCAGTAGCCCGCCCGAAGGTAAACACCTCACTAGCCGGACCAGAAACAAACACGTTCGAGACGAAAATCTGGTTCCCACGACGAATCGCAAGCGTGTCATAGCCACTGGCATTCCAGTCACCAACAAACACCTCATCACCAACACGACCAAACGTGAAGATCGTGTCAGCCCAACCACCCTGCTGGTGGTTAGTCAGATAGAAGCGGTTCCCACGCCTGATAGCCGGAGTATCGATCCCGTCCCCGTTCCAGTCACCAATGAACACCTCATCAGCCTCACGACCAAACGTAAACGTAATCTCAGCAGTGCCACCAACCAGCTCCAGGTTCTTGAAGAACCGGTTCCCACGACGGACACCAAGACGGTCGGCACCAAAGGTGACATCCGGCTCGACACACAGCGGGTCGTTCGACCACAGGTCACCCAGGCCATCAACGGCACAGATCGAAACCTGCTGGACCACACCCCAGTTGAGGGTGGTGTTCCAGGCGGTGGTGTTCGGGTTGGACCAAGACTGCACCGAGGTGCGGCGGCCCAGGTCGGTGGTGGCGTCGTTCACCTGCACGTCGAAGCCGTGGAAGGCGCCGTCGAAGGAGACGGAGGAGTCGACGGTCGGGTGCTCGTTGAAGAACCACAGGCCAATCTCGGCCTCCACCACGTAGCCGGTGTCGGTGAACCAGATGTGCAGCTGGTGCAGGCGCGCCTGCTGCCGGTTGGTGTCGCCGTTGCCGTGCGAGAAGGCGGCGGGCAGGGCCTCGTTGAGCGAGAAGTCGGACGAGGCAATCTCGCTGCGAACCCAGGACGTTGCCAGGGCCTCGAAGCGGAACTGGGCGTCCTGCATGTCGCGGTAGGGGCCGGCCTTCGCGTTGCCGAGGTCGAGCAGCAGCTCGACGGAGTCGCGCTGGTGCGCGTCGACGTGCCCGGTGTGGATGTCCGAGTCGGTGACCTCCGCGCGGAAGAACAGCGTGTCGACCACCTGCTCGCCGGCACCGTCAATGGCGGCACCGGTGCCCGCGCCCCACAGGAGGGCGAAGTCGGCGGTGGCGCCGTCGGCGGAACCCTGCTGGTTGACCGCGGTGGACTCCCAGACGGCGTCGTCCCAGGCGGCGTCGCGCTCGTCCTCGTCGCCGAGGACGGGAGCGGCGGCGGCCTCCACGATGTAGCCGGTCTGGAAGCCAACCTGGAACCTGAGCAGCATGCGGTTGACGGCACCGAGTTCGCCGCGCGGCTCACCGGCGGCGTTGCGCGCCACGATGTTGAGCTCGGGAGTGATGGCCGGGCGGACATGCGGGATGTGCACGATCGCGTACCAGCCGTCTTCACCCTCGCGGACCTGGGCGGTGGCGTTACCGGTCACGGAGCCGTCGCGGTTTACGACGATCTGCCCGGTGAGCACCTGGTAGTCGAACTCAAGCGAGGCGACGTCGTCGGTCAGCGAGACGAAGGCCACCAGGTAGCCGTCCTCGGAGTGGCGGAGGACAACGTCACCGGCGAAGCCGAGCCCGAACGACGGGACGCTGCCCCAGTCGACGGTGCCGAAGTCGGCGGCGGCGGCCAGCGGGGCGCCACCGAAGACGTCGATCACGCGGTCCTGACGCGACAGGCGGTGCCAGCCGCGGCCGGCGTTCTCGGGCCACGCGCCCGGGTTGCCGGCGGCACCCCAGAAGGCGGGCTTGCACTCGCGCTCACCGGAGAACAGCGTCGGCAGGCCGGCGCCGGGGGGCGGACCCACCCAAGAGCGCTGGTCTTGCAGACCCCAGATGGTGACGTACTCGAGCAGGCCGGGGTTCTCCTGGGCCCAACGACGGAAGTAGTTGAAGGCCTCGTAGTGGTACCAGCCCTGGGCGTCGAGACGACCCTCCAGGTTGTTCGGGTCGGTGGCCAGACCGAAGTTGGTCACGTCCCACTCGGTGACGGCGGTGCGCAGGGCCCAGTAACCGTCGGCGACCAGGCGGTCGTTCATCTCGGAGGTGACCTCAAGGGCACGCCAGATGTTGTGCGGTGAGGTGGCCGAACCCATGTGGAACTGGTGCGCCTTGCCGTCGAGCGGCATGCCGTTGCGGACGTGATTCTCCGACAGGTCAGCCAGGATGTCGAGCTTGGCGCCGACGTGCTGGGTGTTGTAGTCGTTGTTCCACAGGTGGATGCGGGACGGCGCGT
>WRIF01000051.1 GCA_009782865.1 Promicromonosporaceae bacterium | reverse complement strand
CCCTGGGCACCCATGCTGCCCACTGGCATCACCCGGATCGAGATCATCGGCCCGGTGGTAGCGGGAACCCAACTGAGCGCCCTCTTTCGGGGCCTCGAGGATGTCACCGAAATCTCGGGGCTGGAGTACCTGGACACCAGCGCGGTGCGGCTCATGAACTCGCTGTTCGAGGGCACCTCGTCCCTGGCCGCCCTGGACCTGTCGACGTGGGACACGTCCAGCGTCGAGCGGATGGACTGGATGTTCTCGGGCGCCAGCTCGCTAACCTCGCTGGACCTATCCACCTGGGACGTCTCGAATGTGGTGACGATGAGTTCGATGTTCCGCGACACCTCCTCGCTGTCCCACCTGGACGTCTCCGGCTGGGACACCTCGAGCGCCCAGCACATGAGTTGGATGTTCGCTGGCGCTGACTCGCTGTCAAACGTGGACGTCTCCGGCTGGGACACCAGCAACGTGTTCATGATGAACGGCATGTTCTTCCGGACCTCCTCCCTCGAGGCGCTGGACGTCTCCGGTTGGGACACCGGAAACGTGTGGCACATGGGGCAGATGTTTGAGGGCAACCACACCCTGGTGTCCCTGGACCTGTCCTCCTGGGATGTCAGCAATGTGACCAACATGCGGCAGATGTTCGCCTTCAACACCAACCTGTTCTCCTTGAACCTGGACGGCTGGGACATCAACCCGGGCAGTGACACGTGGAACATGTTCTGGGATGCCATCAGCTTGTGCGATCTGTGGTTGAGCGCCGGCTTCGTCATCCCCGCCGACCAGAATGTCGGCCTGCCGAACCTGCCGCAGACCGCCGCCCACGCCGGTCGCTGGCAGAACGTGGCAGACGGCACCGTCGATTCCCCCGCCGGTGACCTGTCGGTCACCTCGGCCGAACTGATGGCCATGATGGCAGAAGGCGGCGACGACCTGGCCGACCGTTGGGTCTGCCAGGCGCTGTGGACCGGCAGCCTGGAAAAGTTCTACACGGAGCTATACCTGTACTACGAGGAAGAAACCGAGCACACCTGGACGATCACGGTCGACAGCCCCGTGCTGGCCGAGGTGTCGATCGAGGCTGTAACCGACCTCGCCGAGGTGCTGGCCATCTCCTCCTTGGTTCCCGACTCCATCGTCACCACCGCCACAGCAGCGGACGGGTCCGCCGTGGTGCCTTCACTCGTTGCCCACCAGGTGGGAGACAACATCGTCTGGTCCGGCAACGTCCCGGCTGGGGGCTCCGTGACGGTCAGCTACCGCCTCCTCAACGACTCCGGTCTCGATACCTATCCGGACTTCACCTACGCCGTGACGACGTCTACAGTTGGTGAGGACGCCGCACCCCTCATCCTGCGGGTGCGCGACTCTGGTCCCGGCGGCAACGGCGATGGCGACGGCGACGGTGACGGCGACGTTGACTCCGGCGACAGCGACGGTGACGGCGACGTTGACTCCGGCGAGGGAGACGACGACAGCGACACCGACTCCGACGTAGGCGACGGTGACGGCACCGATGGCGACGACGACGCTGGCGGCGACGACGGCAGCGGCGGCGGGGGCCAGGGCGGCCGCCCCACCCTCCCCGTGACCGGCGCCTCGCTCGCGGCGGCCATCGCAGCGGCGGGAGCCTTGCTCATCGGCGGGGTTGCCCTCAAGAAGGGCGCTCTCAAGCGAGCCAAGCCGTAGTAGGCAGATTAGGGGCGCGTCGTCCGGGCGGTTCAGCCTGGGCGGCGCACCCTTTTCTGGTACCGGCTGGCCGGGCCTAGGCGAGGGTTCGCGCCCGGCGAACCAAAATCGAACCGAACGGCACCAAGATTGGGGCATGCGCATCCTGGTGGTCGAGGACGAACAGCCGCTCGCCGATGGCCTGGCCGATGGGCTGCGTCGCGAGGGCCATGTGGTGGAGACCGCCTACGACGGTGCCTCCGCCCTGGTGACGCTGGGTGGCTTCGCGGCCGATGTCATCATCTTGGACCGTGACCTGCCGGTGCTTTCGGGCGACGCCGTGTGCTCCACCCTGCGCGCCGCGGGCAACCCGGTGGCCATCTTGATGCTCACCGCCGCCGACACCCTGGATGACCGGGTGGCCGGGCTAGACCTCGGCGCCGACGACTACCTTCCCAAGCCGTTCGCCTACATCGAACTGCTGGCCCGGCTGCGCGCGCTCGCCCGCCGCGCGGGCGGCGGGAGGGCCGAGACGGTGTTGGAGTTGGCCGGGCTCCGCCTGGACACGGCGCGGCGCACGGTCGAGCGCGATGGCCTTCCGTTGACCCTCACCCCCAAGGAGTACGGCCTGCTGGAGGTGCTGTTGGCGGCGGCCGGCGCGTGGGTTAGCGCCGACGAGCTGATCGACGAGGTGTGGGGGTCCCCCGACGAGCGCCGCCGCTCGGTGGTAAAGGCCACCGTGCACACCCTGCGCCGCAAACTGGGCAGCCCCGACGTGATCCAGAGTGCCACCGGGTTCGGCTACCGCGCCTGGGGGGCCGGGTGACGGCCACCACCGCTCGGCTTCGCCCCTTCCGGCGGCGCCTCGCCCTGCTCATCGCCGCGGTGTTCGTGGTGGGAGGCGCGGCACTGCTCGGTGTCCAGTGGCTGATCGTGCAGCACCTCTTGGAGGCGCAAGTGGATGAGATCACCATCGAGACCGCCTGGGAGGAGGCCGTCGAGCCGCTCCTCGGCGAGGAGTGTCCGGGGGCGCCACCCCTTGAGGCCATGGCCCAGCTCTGGCCGTGCCCGGAGGGCTCCTCTCCCGAGGTGCTTCAGGGTGCTGGTGACGGGCAGACATTCTTGGTCTGCGTCGACGCGACAGGGCAGGCAGTGAGCCGCTATCCCTTACCCTCCCCCGGTGAGGGGCAGGTCTCGACCGTCATCCCGGAGGCGCTTCCTGAGGAGGTCGCCGGGTGGCAGGCGGACATCGTCCGCCAGGTGGTGCACGAGTCCACGGTTCGCACCACCACCGAGGTGTCCCAGGAGGTGCTGCGCTCGCTGCTCTGGTGGTCGGTGGGCATTCTCGGGGCCTTTGCGCTGCTGACGGCCTGCGCCGCCTGGTGGCTGTCGCGCCGCTCCCTGGACCCGGTGGCCGCCGCCTTCGAACGGCAGGATCGTTTCATCTCTGGGGCCTCGCACGAGCTGCGCACCCCCCTGACCACCACTCGGACACTGCTGGAGATTCCCCTTCACCAGGGCCGCGTGCCCGCCGACCTGACGCCTGCCGTCGAGGGGGCCCTCGCCGCCAATGCCCGCTCCGAGCGGCTGATTGCCGCCCTCCTCACCCTCGCCCGAGGAACCGAACTCGCCGCCGTCGCGCCGGGAGGAGACATCGTCGACATCGCCGGCCTGACCCGCGAACTGGCCAGCGAGCGTGGGGCCGAGGCCGCCGAGCGCGAGGTGAGCATCGCCGTGGCCGAGGTACCCCTGCAGGCGTTTGCCACCTGCGCGCCGGGCCTGGCCGAGCTGGCGATTGGCAACCTGCTAGCCAATGCCGTCCGTCACAATCACCCCGGGGGGAGGGTCGAGGTGAGCCTAGGCGGCTCCTCGGCGCAGGTGTGGGTCGAGATCGCCAACGACGGTGCCGACCTGACCGGCACCGACCTGGCCGTGCTGCGCGAACCTTTCCATCGCGGGGACTCCTCGCGCCTCAGCGACCGGCACTCCAACGGCGACGAGGGCCTGGGCCTCGGCCTCCCGCTGATCGAGACGGCTGCCCGGGCGGGTGGCGGGCACCTCACGCTACGGGCCCGCCCGACCGGCGGGGTGACCGCCCGCCTGATCCTGCCGGCAGCCGGTTGACTAGTGTGGAGCCGCCCGGCACACTGGCAGTATTGCTCCGTGAATGGGTGCCCTCAAGCGAGACAGCAAGCATGCGAACCAAGAGCACATCGCCTGGGCGATGCACCTCGGCGCCAGGCGTCGGCAACAATGAGGTTCTTCCCGAGCGTGACTTGCTGGGAGGAGAGGACACCATGATTAGCCTAGAGATCATGTTTGTTGGCCCTGAAGGGGCCACCGCCGAAGACTTCAACATGCTCACCGACCGGTTCGCGGACGAACTAATTGCCATTAACCGCGCCGACATTGACATGACGGCAACGTTGAGCCGCCTGCAGGTGGTGTTCACCGTCTTTGAAGGCGTGTCAATCGACACGCTGTTGACTGACGTGCGAACCGTGCTGCATGCTGCCGGGGTTGGCACCGCCGGTTGGGAAGAGGCCTCGGCGCAACTACACGCTGACCTGTCTGGAGAGTTGCGGCCCGCCTAGGGTGGCAACTCCCCCGATAACTACCGTTATGATGGGATGACGAGCAGTCGGTGGACGATGTGGGGTGGGCGGCCGTGGCCGTGACGACCATGACCGCCACGGCGGTCTCTAGTTCAATAACAAACGACAAGCATTGGTTGAGGCTGAACGCATAGTGAGTAGTCCGGAAGAGAAGACCAGTGTAGCCGAGAGGCTGGCACTGGCATGCGTGATCGGTGTGATGATGTTCCTGTTCTCATTTCCGGTGATTTCGTCGGTGCCACCGAAGTCGACTACCACAGGCGAGGGCGTCGTGATGCTGGTCGGCCCGGCGCTCCTGCTGCTAAGGCCACCCACGGCGGTTGTCGGCCTAGTCGGTTCGATCATTTCCGCCGTGGTGGATAGGACCCGTCGCCGGAAGGCCCAGGCCGATGAGTGAGCGATGGCCCTGGTGGATTCTGGCGGTAGCGGCTCACCTGATGCCGGCGCTGGCCGCCTGGACGTTGATGACCCCAGGAGGCAGCTTATCTCTTCTGCTGCTACCTCTACTGGGACTGCCGCTAGCGGTCGCGAGCCTGGCGGGCATCCTGCGGGGTCTCAGCCCTAGCAGGGCCGGCGCCATCGTGGCCTGCTGGTTTGTTCCTGCTGTGGTCTTGCCGCCGTACAGCCTGGTTCGTGCCCTTAACGCCTCGTACTTGAGCGGCCCCAGACCCGATCATGGTGTGGTGCGTTCGGGCCTGGTCACGATGGCTCTGAGTCCGGTGGCGGCCCTGGCGATTTTGGCTCTAGTGGTATGGGCCTCGCGGAAGCTAGAGACCCAGGGTCTCACGCACGAGCGAGCCGTCCAGGGCACGCAGGCCCGGCGCGTCGTCGGCATCTGTGAAGATGGTTGTGTTGTCACCGCCCACGACGGCGTCCAGGTCTCTCCCGGCCCTGGCGCGGATGCCCTGGACCCACTAGCCGGCGGTGCGCACGGTGCGGGTCTATCCGGTGCGGCGGTTGCGCCCGCGGTGTTGCTGGACGACCATGTGGGTCCACCAGGCCTCGGCCTCTAGGGACTGGTCGGCGCGAACCAAGGTGATGGAGTCGCCGGCGCCCTTCAGCGACAGGACCAGGACGGGCAGGCGTCCGGCCTCAAAGTCTGCGACGATCTGCCCCCGTCAGGACGCCCACCTGATCGTCGCCGATGAGGGCGCGGGTGACATCGGCCCGCGCGGCCTCGATCTCAGACGCACCCCCAGGTCCACCACCAGATGCGGCTCGGCTGACGGGGGCCCGCCCCGGCTGGCGGAGGACAGGGCCGAGGTGGCGCCAACGAAGGAGAGGCGGGCCTCCTCGGAGCCGGACACGACGTCGGGTATGACGCCCAGAATGCGCCGCACCCAGACGAAGAAAGCCCGACGATTGGAGACGTCGCGCGAGGCCGAGGTCGCGACGAAACGGACGTTGTCGGCCGGAACGCGATGCTCGGTAAGGAGTTCGGCGTAGAGGCGGCACTGGGCGAACACCCGTTCCAGCGCCTCCAGCGCGAACTGGCCGGTCTTGTCTACGTCCTGACCCAGGCGCACCACGTCGGCCCGCCGCACGAGGTCCGTCTCTCGGCCCTGGTTTCGAGACGGCCGCTTCGCGGCCTCCTCAACCAACGGGCAGCCCAAACGTGTGGCGGACTCCTCGACCGGCGGGCCGTTCGGACCTATGCCATGCGGTCGATCCTGGATGAGCAGGCGAAGGGAGTTAATGCCACAGTCGATGGCAGCCACACGACGCCCAGAAGGCCGGGCTGCGGGCGTGGCGCCTGCCGCCGAACACCCGGCGGGGTAGTTCCCCAACAATGACCGCCATGGCGGCAGACCCGCGTCTGGACGGCAGCACCCAGGAACGGCGGTATTTTCCTCTTCGAAGTATCAGACGCGGCACATCAACGCTCGGTAGCAACCATCAACGGGCTCCCCCAGAAAGCAAAACCCATTCCCGACATTCTCACCGTCTACAAGTGACAAGAGTGGCCTCGGTGCCGCCGGTGCGGCAGCCCCCAAAGTCGGGGCGGCATCACTTCGCGCTAGGCCCGCCGCCCTTGGCGATCTTCCAGTTGGAGACCTGAGCCCGCGGGCGGATCACCAACTCGTCGATGTTCACATGCCCCGGCCGGGTGAGGGTCCAGACGATGGCGTCGGCAATGTCGTCGGCGTGCAGCGGCTCGTAGCCGGCGTAAACGGCGGCCGCCCTCGCGGCGTCCCCACCGAAACGGTTCAGCGAGAACTCCTCGGTGTCCACCGCCCCCGGCGCGATCTGGATCACCCGGATCGGCTCACCGGCCAGTTCCCAGCGCAGAGTGGTGGCCATCTGCCGTTCGGCGTGCTTGGGGCCCACATAGCCGGCGCCCCCCTCGTAGGGGGCCAAGGCGGCGGTCGAGGTGAGGAACACCACGTCCGCTCCCCCAGTCAGCTCGGCGGTGGCGCGCAGCAACGGCAGGGTGGCCTTGGTGACCCGCAGGGCACCCAGCACGTTCACGTCATACATCTGCGCCCAGCCGTCGACGTCGGCGTCCTCGATGCGGTCGAGTCCGAGCGCGCCCCCAGCGATGTTCACCACCGCATCCAGGTTGCCCGCCAGGGCGATCTCACCAACGAGCTCGTCAACCGAGGCCTGGTCGGTGACATCGAGTTCGCGCGCCGCGATCAGCCGGTGGCCTGCCGCCACTTCTGCCAGTCGATCCAGGCGCCGGGCGGCAGCGATCACCTGCCAGCCCTCCTCGGCCAGGCGGCGGGCGGTGGCCGCGCCGATTCCGCTGGAGGCTCCGGTTACTAGCGCACGACGAGTCATGGGAGCCACTCTACGCGCCCGCTGCCGAACCCTGCGCGAGGGGGCACCTCCGGCAGGCGGGCGCCGAGCCCGGCTGGCAGGCGAGCAGGCTGCAGGCCGGGGTGATCACCTCCAGGTCCCGCCAGTGTTCAAGCGCCATCTCCACCAGGCCGTCGTCCATCCCCAGGTGTGCCCCGAGGCGATCCACCGCCACGCCGTCGCGCACCGCGCCCAACACTGCCTGGAGCGCGCTCACCACCGGCTCCCCACCTGGAACACGAGCACGGCCAGCCCCCAGGCCACGGACGTCTGGATGACGGCAGCACCGAGCGCCCACCGCCAGCCGAACACCCGCTTCTGCTCGGCCACGGTGGCCAGGCAGGGGGTGTAGACCATCACGAACACCAGGAATGCCAGCCCGGCGGCGGTGGCGTGCCCGCCCGAAGAGGCCTCGAGCGCAGAGCGAATTTGCTCACCCAGCGCACCCTGCGCCCCGGTGGCCGGGTCTTCCTCGGCGGCGGCTCCGACTTCCTCGCCCAGCTGGAATCCTTGCGCCAGCGAGCCAATCACCACCTCCTTGGCCACCAGCCCGGTGGCCAGCGAGGAGGTGATGCGCCAATCGTTCAGGCCGGCCGGGGCCATCACGGGCGCGACGGCATCGGCGGCTCGCCCCAGGACGGAATCCGCGACGGGCACCTCAGCAAACGAGTGGCCGCCGGTCACCGGCAGGCTGGAGAGCAGCCAGGCCACCAGCAGCACCCCCGCAATGACGCCGCCGGCGCCCTTGACGAAGCCCCACACGCGGCTCCACACCAACACCGCCAACGAGCGCAGCCGTGGCAGGTGGTAGGCCGGCAGGGCAAGCACCAGGGCGCGCGTCTGGGCGAGATCGCGGAAGGCAGTGTGCCGCAGGAGCAGCCCGCCCAGGATGATCAGGGCCGCCGAGGCCACGTACAGCAGGAACACGACGGTTCCGGCGCGTTCCGGGAAGAACACCCCGGCGATCAGCACATACACGGCCAGACGGGCCGGGCAGGATGCCAGCGGCACCAACAGGCCGGTCAGCAGGCGGCGCCGGGCGTCGGGCATGGTGCGGGTGGCGGTCAGTGCGGGGACATTGCAGCCAAAGCCGATCACCAGGGGCAGCATGGCACGGCCATCAAGCCCGATGACCCGCAGGAACCGGTCAGCGACAAAGGCGGCGCGGGCGAGGTAGCCGGAGTCCTCCAGCAGGCAGATCATCACGAACACCAGGGCCAGCAGTGGGGTGAAGGA
>WRIF01000050.1 GCA_009782865.1 Promicromonosporaceae bacterium | reverse complement strand
TCACGCTTGCCACCGCGCACCGCGTGCTCACGCAACTGCGACACGACCTACGCACCCTCGCCCTGCTGCTGGTGCTCCCCTGCCTGATCGTGGGGCTGATCGCCTGGATGTTCCACGGCACCGACACCCTGGATCGCGTTGGACCCGTGCTGGTGGGGTTCTTCCCCCTGTTTGTCATGTTTATGATCACCTCGGTGACCATGCAGCGCGAGCGCTCTTCGGGCACCTTCGAACGGCTCATGACCACTCCCCTGCGCAAGGGGGACCTCGTCGCGGGCTATGGGCTGGCCTTCGGTGCGCTGGCCGTGGTGCAGGCCGGACTGGTGGTCGGCTTGGCCCTGGCCGTCGGCATGGACGTGCGCGGCTCACTCCCCCTGGTGATCGTCGTGGCCGTGCTGGATGCCCTGCTGGGATGCACCCTGGGCCTGGCCGCCTCGGCGGTGGCCCGCACCGAGTTCCAGGCGGTGCAGATGATGCCGGCGGTGATCATCCCGCAGATCCTCACCTGCGGCTTCCTCATGCCGCGGGCGGCCATGCCCCAGGTGCTGCAATGGGTGTCCAACGTCATGCCCCTGACCTATGCCGTCGAGGCCCTGCAGAAGCTGGCCGCCGGCGGCGGCCTGGCCGAGGTGCGCACCGACATGCTGATCATCGTCCTGTGGATAGTCGGCGGGGCGGCCCTTGCGGTACTCACCCTGCGCCGACGAACCAACTAGCCGTCTGTGGGAGGATTAACCCCCGTGACTAGGCTCTCCCGCAGGCTGACCACCCTTGACGCCACGATAGTGGGTCTGTTCTCGATGATCGGCGCCGGGGTCTTCGCCGCCTTTGCGCCCGCTGCCCGGGCCGTACTGCCCGCCGGCGCAGGGTGGGCGTTGCTCGCCGCCCTGGCGCTGGCCGCCGCCGTGGCCTTCGCCAACGCGACGTCGTCGGCCCAGTTGGCCGCCCAGTACCCCGTGGCCGGCGGCACCTACGTGTACGGGCGCGAGCGCCTGGGGCCGTGGGCCGGCTATGTGGCGGGTTGGGGCTTTGTGATCGGCAAGACCGCCTCGTGCGCGGCGATGGCGCTGACGTTTGCCACCTATGCGGTGCCCGACGGCTCCCCCGGCTGGGTGCGGCGGGTGGTGGCCGCGGCGGCCGTGGCGGCCATCTGCGCCGTCAACTATCGCGGCGTGACCAGGACGGCCCGCGTGGCCCGCTGGATCGTGGCGGCCGTCCTCATCATCCTGGTGGTCGCGATGGTGGTGGCCTGGGCGGGGACCGCCTCGGCCGGCATCGGCCCCCGCCTGTTGCTGGGGGGCACGGACGCCGGCTCCGCGTGGGGCGGACTCTACGGGGTGCTCCAGGCGGCGGGCCTGCTGTTCTTCGCCTTCGCCGGGTACGCCCGCGTCGCGACCCTGGGCGAGGAGGTGATCGACCCCCGTCGGGCCATTCCGCGGGCGATCACGGTGTCGTTTGCCGTCGTGGCCGCGCTGTACGCCGCCATCGCCGTAACCCTGTTGGCCACCCTCGGGCTTGAAGGCCTGGCGGCAAGTTCCGCGCCGGTCGCCTACGCCGTCGAAGCATCGATGGCGGGCGGCGTCTCCTGGGCGGCCGGCTGGGCGCCGATCATGGTCCGGGTGGGGGCCGCCCTGGCCGCGGGGGGCGCCCTGATGGCGCTGGTGGCCGGGATCGCCCGCACGGCGCTGGCGATGGCACGCGAGCGCGACCTGCCGTCGTCGTTGGCCGCCGTCCATCCGCGCTTCGGGGTACCGCATCGCGCTGAGGTGGTGTTGGCCGGCATCGTGATCGCGCTGGTGTTGACCGTCGACCTACGGGGCGCCATCGGCTTCTCCTCGTTTGGCGTGCTCATCTACTACCTGGTCGCCAACCTCGCCGCCCGCACCCAGGCCTCCACCGATCGCCTCTACCCCCGGTGGTTCCAGACCTTCGGCGCGGTTGCGTGCACCGTGCTGGTCTTGACGCTGCCGTGGCAGTCCGTAGCGGTGGGCCTGGGCGTCATGGCTGTCGGGCTGGGCATTCGCGCCCTGCGCCTGCGGCGCCCTAGGTGACGGCCGCCTGTAGCGCGGCCGCGGTGGCGAGGTCACGGCGCCGGAACAGCCAGGCGGTGACGACCGCGCCGAAGAGGAACATCCCGGCGGCAATCCAGAAGGCTCGCGTGTAGCTTTCCAGGGCGGCCTGCTGGGCCACCGCCTGCTTCGCCGCCTCGATGACCGCCTGCTGCGCCTGCGCCAGCTGCGCGGCGGTGGCGGCAGCCGGGTCGATGCCCTGCTGGGAGAGGAACCTGGCGCCGTAGGCTACTCCCTCCGGCCCCTTGCCCCAAGCGGCACCGAACTCGGTGCCGTGGGCGGCCAGCCAGGAGGCGCCGGTGCGGGTGGCAATCGTGTTGAGGATGGCGGTGCCCACGGCGCCGCCGATCTGCTGCGAGGTGTTGACCACCGCCGAGCCCACCCCGGCGTGCGCAGCGTCAATTCCGAGGGTGGCGGTCTGAATACACGATGGCATCACCATGCCCATGCCGAGGCCCATGACCATCAGGCCGGGCAGCACGTGGGAGGTGTAGGTCGAGCCGGCCTGGATGAGGCCCATGGTCCCCATGCCGAGGGCGGCGAACACCATGCCGAGGGGCACCATCACCTTTGGCCCGAAGCGCGGCAGTAGGAAGTTGGTGGTGACCTGCGCGGTGACCGCCAGCACGGCGATCTGCGGCAGGAAGGCGAGGCCGGTGCCGATGGCGGTGTAGCCGAGGTTGTTCTGCAGGTAGTAGGTGCCAAAGAGGAAGGCGGCGAACATGGCGGCGGCGATGATCATCACTCCCAGGAACGACGCGCCCCGGTTGCGGTCGGCCACCACCCGCAGCGGCAGCAGCGGGTATGGCGTGTGCCGCATCCGGCCGACGAAAGCCAGCAGGAGCCACACTGCGGCGACGATGGGGATCCAGGTCTGTGGGGCGCCCCAGCCGTCGGGGGCCGCACGGGAGAAGCCGTAGACCAGCGCGAACAGCCCTGTCCCACCGAACAGCGCCCCGATCAGGTCGAGGCGTTGCCGTTCGGCGCTGCGGCCCTGCCTGAGGAAGGCCAGCGCGCCGCTCAGGGCGATGATGGCAAAGATGACGTTGACGAACAGGGTCCAGCGCCAGGACAGGACGTCGGTAAGGAACCCGCCCAGCAGCAGGCCGGCGGCGCCGCCCGCCCCGGCGATGCCTCCAAACACGCCGAAGGCCAGCGCCCGCTCCTTGGGCCTGGTGAAGGTGGTGGTCAACACGGACAGCGCGGCAGGGGCCAGCAGGGCCGCAAACATGCCCTGGCACGCCCGGGCGGCCACCAGATGGGCGAAGTTGGCGGCCAGTCCGCCGTAGGCCGAGGCGCTGGCGAAGCCGATGAGGCCAATCATGAACACCGCTCTGCGGCCGATCAGGTCGCCGAGGCGTCCACCGAGAAGCAGCAGCCCCCCGAAGGCCAGGGCGTAGGCGGTGACCACCCACTGCCGGTCGCCATCGGAGAAGCCGAGGGCCTTCTGCGCGGTCGGCAGGGCGATGTTGACGATGGTCATGTCCAGCATGATCATCAACTGCGCCACGCCGACGGTGGCCAGCACCCACCAGCGCCGCCTGCCGACCTGGGTGGTTTCGGCTGCCGTCGTAGTCGTCTTGCTCACGGCCTCCACGCTACTGGTGGGCGGGAGTCGCCGCGCGAGGTGGCAGGCGATGCTCGGGCGCGGCCCGACGGGCCTAGGGGTGCAACTGTGGTCGCGCTAGGGCGTTTCTGTGAGCGAGTAGACATCGAGCATCGCCCCGAAGTGCTCCTCTTGGCCCATGAGCGTGAAGCCCAGCTTGCGGATCACGTTGCCAGAGGCGGCATTGGCGGGATAGGCCATCGCGATCAGTTCATCGATCTCGAAGTGTGCCCGGCCGTACTCCAACACGGCGCGGGCCGCCTCGGTGGCGTACCCCTGTCCCCAGGCGGTCGGATCGTAGGCGTACAGCAGCTCGATGCGACCGTCGGGGATGGGGCGGATGCCACAGTGCCCGATCAGCTCTCTAGTTGCGCGGACGACGACGGCGAAGACCCCTCGACTGAAGGACAGGCTGGTGGCAAACCTGGCGGCGAAGTCGGCGGGCTTGGGCGTGCCGTCACCCAGGTAGCGGTAGAACTCAGGTTTTTCCCACATCGCCGCGTAGGCGCCGTGGTCGGCCCGGCGGAAGTACCGCAGTTCGAGCCGCTCGGTCAGCAAGCGCGGCTCGGTCGCGGACGTGGACGTGGCGACGGCAGGGTCTGCAAAGACGATGGGCATCGTCGAAGTTTAGTGCCTACCTCAGGGCGCGGCGGGCGAAACGACCTCGCACAAACGCGCGGAAGAAGTCACCGATTCCTTGGGGGTTCTGAATCCGCACGGCGGCGTAGACCATGGACGGCGTGAGGTTCTTCGGCAGGTAGGCGAAGTAGACGGGCCGCCACTGGCTGGGGTTGTAGCGTTTCTTGGCCTCGAAGAGGCTCTTGAACCCGTAGACGTCCCCTAGGTTCTGATAGGCGAAGTCCATTATCCGCTGGACGGACGACGGCCGGTGCCCGGGCTCGATCACGTTCGCCAACGGGGCCACTCCCATCGATCCCCAGGTCACCCCCTCGGCGCGGAAGGCCCCGAAGGCCTCGAAGATGATCTTCTGTGTGACCCCGCCAGGGGCGGAGAGGGCGCGGCGAGTGACGTCGGCCATGTAGCCGCGACCGCCCGCGTCGATGAAGGGGACAAACACCACAAACCCCTGCATCACCCCGTCGGCATCGGTCGCGTAAAAGTACCGCTTGTCCATGGGGTCGTCCAGGCCGACGCCTCCGACGGAGAATGCCAACTCCCCGCTCGGCTTGGTGGAGAGCCATTCGGCGGTCACGCGGTTGAACTCGGCATCAAGGCCCGCCTCCCGAGCCTCGGCCACCCGATACTCGTGGACCGTGAGGTGGGCCTTGGTGGCGTGGTTGATGTTGGCGCGAATCTTGGCTCCCCCCTTGCCCGCAATCGAGTAGGTGGCCAGGTCGAACCTGGCCTCCTCGCCGCACTTGACGGTGCGATAGCCGACGCCATCGTAGGCAGGGCGCGCCTCCTCGGTGACGCTCAGGAAGAACAGCGAGTGGGCGCTGCCCACCGCATATCGAGTGAACCGCTCCAACACCGCCGGCAGGTCTCCGGCGGCACAGACGGGGTCGCCCGCCACGACGATGGTGTCGCGCACCACCCCATAGGCCACCATCCCGGGGGGATCGGCGGTGAAGAACAGCGTCTTGTCGGGCTCAAGGGCCAGGTAGGACAGGTTGTTCTGCCCATACTGCCTCAGCAGCGTGCGGGCCCGCTGCCTGTCCGCCGGGCTAGAAAGGGGCACCGGCAGGAAGGGGCGCAGGGCGAAGCCAAGGGCCACCACTGCGCCCGCCCCCATCACCAGATAGAACAGCGTCTCCAGGTGGTCGGGTCGCCCCCACACCATGGCGGCGACGTAGCAGGCCAGGGCGAGCGCCCCGCAGGCGGCCGCCACCTCGATGGAGCGGCGGGCCTGCGGGGGGGAAAAGTCGCGGCGCCAGGCCACCAAGACGACCAGGATCGCGGCGGTCGGCAGTGCCAGCGCCAGATGCGCCGGGTGACGATGGAGCCCCGCCTGGGCCAGGAGCACGGCCAGGCTGACGATCAGTGCACCAACGGAGATGGCCCATGCCGCGGCCTTGCGCCGATAGAGGTTCCACAAGACCGTCAGGAGCAGGCCGGCGACAAACAGCTGCAGCAGGCGGCCCACCTCGAGGAAATCGGAGAGGCGACGTTCCATCGTGGGCAGGGGCGCGATTGCCAGGAGCCCTCCGAGCGCAGCCAACAGCCCGACGGCCAAGATGACCGCGTTCTCGATCCGGCTGCGCTGGCTAGGCCTTGCCATCTTGCCAGCCTGGCAGGGCCGCCCCCTGCCCGCCGGTCTTGGGGCCCCTGTGGCACTCATTGATGTGCCATTGGGCCTCGACTCCCGCCTAGGGAAGCAGCGGAATCGTGTAGGTGAATGCCTCCATGGCCCCGCGGGGATGCCTGGCGGTCTGCTCCCGATGATAGACCAAGGACAGGCCCTGCCCATCCCACCGATCTACATCGTCGTTCAGCATGAGACAGTAAATCCATCCCTCGTCCGCCTCTTGGTCAAAGGCGGTAATTTCGTGATAGACGGGCCCATCCCCAAGGAGGGCAAGAATCTCTTCCCCTGCCGCTCCCTGCATCCTCCCGGTGGGAATTGTGCTGCAATGTCCAAGGCGCTCATTCGCGCTGGAGTACAGGCCGAAGTCCCCCGCTCGCGCCCATTCATCGTTATAGAAGTGCGGGCTGGCCTCCGAGGAGAGCCAGACACCGAGCATGAGGCCGCGATCCATCGTGCTTTGGTGCGGCCCCCCGGGCACGTGGACGGCGGGGACTAGCGTCGTCGAGCGCAACACCACGGTGGTTCGCTCTACCGGCTCGTCGAAGAAGGTCACGTCTTGCTCGACCCATTGCGCCACCACCGACCCTTGCGGTTCCCCCGGGTCCTGCGGCGTCGACTCGGCGGCGGGCGCATCCGCGCCCGCTTCCTGCTCAGCTGTCGGCGCGGGCGCCTCGGAGCCCCCATCAACCGCGTAAGGGGAGTCATCGGCTTCGGCGTCACCACCGCAGGCCGCAAGGGAGAGTCCCATTGCCACGCTTACCGCAAGGCCCAGTACAATTGTCCTGGACGTCTTCATTCAATTCTCCTATGTTGAGGCGGTGAGATCTATTCAAAGATCTCATTCGCCCCAAAGGCTACCAGCCGCGTTCAGAAAGACGAACGGGGGCAGGCTCTTCGTCGACATTGATACCGACCATGGCCTCGCCAAGGCCGCGAGAGACGCTGGCAATCACATCGGGGTTGTCATAGGAGGTGGTGGCCTTGACGATGGCCTTGGCGCGGGCCACCGGGTCGCCGGACTTGAAGATGCCCGAGCCAACAAACACGCCCTGCGCGCCGAGCTGCATCATCATGGCAGCGTCGGCCGGGGTGGCGATGCCGCCGGCGGTGAACAGCACGACGGGCAGTTGGCCGGTCTCGGCGACCTCGACGACCAGCTCGAACGGGGCCTGCAACTCCTTGGCGGCAACGTACAGCTCGTCCTTCGGCAGGGAGGCCAGGGCGGCGATCTCGGCACGAATCCGCCGCATGTGGGTGGTGGCATTGGAGACGTCACCCGTGCCGGCCTCACCCTTGGAGCGAATGAACGCGGCCCCCTCGGTGATGCGGCGCAGCGCCTCACCGAGGTTGGTGGCACCGCAGACGAAGGGCACGTCGAAGGCCCACTTGTCGATGTGGTTGGTGTAGTCCGCGGGGGTGAGCACCTCGGACTCGTCGATGTAGTCCACGCCGAGGGACTGCAACACCTGTGCCTCAACGAAGTGGCCGATGCGGGCCTTGGCCATCACGGGAATGGAGACCGCGTTGATGATGCCGTCGATCATGTCGGGGTCAGACATGCGGGCCACGCCACCCTGGGCGCGGATGTCGGCCGGGACGCGCTCGAGGGCCATGACGGCGACCGCGCCGGCATCCTCGGCGATCTTCGCCTGTTCCGGGGTGACGACATCCATGATGACGCCGCCCTTGAGCATCTCGGCCACGCCCCGCTTGACGCGAGCCGGGCCTGCCTGGGTTCCATTTGGAGTGTTCACGGGGTCAAGCCTACTTCGCTGACCGCGGTGATCCGGAACACGGACAACACTCGCGAAGCGTCTCGCGTCAATCAGGGCTACCTTCCGAGCACTAAGTCGAGAGCAACCAGGATCGCCTCCAGGCGGCCGCGAGTCAGCGGGTCGGCTGGATACTCTAGATCTGCTTGTTCACGGCGGTCATCTGGTACGGCAGCGCCACCGAGTCCTTCGGTAGCCCTGACTCCGCTGCGGGCACAAACACGTTGTTCGCGAAGGTGGCCCGCCCCAGCTCGCTAGTGAGCGGGGTGACCAAGGTGGTTCGCAACTCGCTCCGGTTGTACTGGTTGCCCTGCATCACGACGACTGGCCCGATCTTGTTCGGCAAAGAGCCGGCAGCCGCCCCGAAGTTGTACCGACAAACGTGACCCCGCAGCAGCTCAAACCGGCCAGTCACCAGATGACGTCCTCAAGAACCCGGTTAGCCTCCGCGCGGACTTCCGCTGCATCACGCTGTCCGAAGCGAGCCACCATATCGTTGATCTCCGCGACCCCCTCCTGCTCCTGATCCCGCAACTGAGCCGCCGCCCGGGTGTAGAACTCGGAACGGTTCATGTGGTGCGCCCTCGCAGCCTCATCGTTGA
>WRIF01000049.1 GCA_009782865.1 Promicromonosporaceae bacterium | reverse complement strand
CCCCGCGTCCGGCGCAGCGCCGCCAGCGCGGTCGTCTTGCCCGCCCCGGCAGGCCCAACCAGCACGTCAACCACACGGCCTGATGTGGCGACGGCAGCCAGCGCTTCGGCCTGGTCTTCGGACAGCACTCGCCCGGCATCGTCCGGTGAAGCGGCAACCTGCTCCATGACTTCGACGGGCAGCGACGGCCCTGACGTGTCTCGTGACAGAGCCACCAGCGCGGCTTCGGCGTCGAGCAGTTCTTGGGACGAGTAGAGCGCCAGGTGGCGGGGCCGGAACCGGCTGGAGCCGTCCGGGTTGGCGAACTCGGCGGGCACCGACATTTCCTCGGGAGTGAGTCGCAGCGAGGCGGCCTGGGCGGCGTCGGCGATCATCCCGGTAACGGCCTCGCGGTCGGCGATGGTGGCGAAGTGCCAGCCCATCGTCTGCCGGGACACCTCGCCGTGCAGTGTCCAGCGGGTCCACGTCGAGTGTCGTTCTGCGGTGCGCTGCACTACCGCCACGCCCAGGGTCTCGATCACGTCGAGGGGCACGTCATCGGCGCGGATCACCAGGGAGTCGCCAGCAGCGATCACCCGTCGGGTCCAGTCGGTCGCGTCCTCGCCCAGCAGGCCAGTCGCCCGTTCGCGCCATTCGGCGGTCAGGTCAGCCAGGGAGCGCAGCACCTTTTCGGGCCGGGTGGAGAGTGTGGCTTGTTGGCGGAATCGGATGATGGTCCGCTCTGACGGCTGCCGCCCGCGCTCGGCGACGTAGGCGGCGATCAGGCGGGCCGTCTCGGCGTTGATGGCGCGGGAACGCGACGAGAACTCCCAAATCAGGTCCTCGCCGACTTCGGCGATCTCCCAGGCGTCGTTGCGGTCGTCGCCCCGGTCGCGGGTGTCCCACGACAAGCCGAACATGCGGGCCAACTCGTCGGCCAGCGCGGCGTTGAACAACTGCGAAATGGCGATGGTCGCGGCGTGCATCGGCCTGCCGTCGATGGCTCGCCATCTGCCGTCTTGGGCGGTGCAGGTCTTGTTCGAGATCAGGACGTGGCTGTGCAACTGCGGGTCGCCATCGCGGGAATCCCAGTGGTCGTAGACGGTGGCGAGCACGCCCGTGGAGTCAACCTGCGCCGCCGGGCCGCCACGGGTGGACGCGCCGATCCGGGTTGCAACCACCTCCTTCTCCATGAAGGCGACGACCTGCGCGACGGCATTGTGGTGGGCCTGCACGATCATCTCCTGCGTGCCCGCGTCGGCCAGGCCCCACAGCACCGACACCGACTTCGGCACCGAGAAAGAGTAGTCGAAACCTGCAACCGTGCGGCGAGTGCCGCGTGCAGTCTCTTCGGAGGTGATCTCCTGCACGGCGGCTGCACGATCCTCCAGCGACAATGCAGAGTCGAGGCGGGCTGCCCGCGCCCGGACACGTTCCTGCACGCTGCTGTGATGCAGCAACGGACGGCCCAAGTCCTCGCCCGTCACAGGGTTGCAGCCCTGCCCGATGAGAGCCTGCAACTGCGCCTCCGTCACCACGTCGCCGACGGCCAGCGTGTCGAGTTGCAGTGAATCGATGCCCGAGCCGAGCCACCTGCCGGGCGGGCAGCCCACCTCGGCGTAGTAGCGCGTCAGAGGCGTGGACAAACTCCGGTCTCCGTCTCCCGCCACTACCGACGCCAGAACGTAGCGGTAGCCCTCCCCAGCGGTGATAACCCGCATCGAAACCGTCATCTTGACGCTCCCTTCCAAGCGGAAGGTGCGCAGACCCAACCTCGTCAGCAAGAAGTGTGGTCCATCAGAGGTCGACTGAGACAGACAGTGAGAGCGAAAGCTCGAACGGCCAGGAGCCACAGGGCCGCTGGGCGCGGCAGGCGACGCAACTTGTCCGAGAGGGCCATGCCGTGCCTGAGATTGCAGGGTGCTGGCCCGTAGGCTTGATGCGGGATTTAACAATTCCCGCCGTCAATCGACTACTAAGTGACATCGGTCGAATGAGGGAGGCCTCATGCGCGGTCCCAGCGCTCATGCAGGGGGTAAGTCAAGATGACCGCCCCGAAGCATGACTGGGCTGCGCTCTACCAGCAGAACCGGAAGGCGATGCACGGCGTCGCTCACAGCGTGCTGCGCAAGGTTGGCCGCCCAGACCTCGCCCAGGACGCCGTGCAGGACGCCATCCGCTCTGTGATGGAGAAGCCGCCTGCAAGCATCGGGAATCCCGAGGCGTTCCTGGTGTGGGTCACCAAGACCAAGGCGCTCGACCTCGCCAAGTCTCCTGCGGTGATCCGCAGGGCCGACTTGGAAGAGGCCAACAAGCCCACAGAAGGGCTAGAAGCCGAGGTCATCCGCCGCGTTGACCTGCAACGCATTATTCCGAAGCTGCGCCAAGCGGTGGCTGCACTGCCGCCCAGGGAACGTCAGGTGATTGAGCAGGTTGTGATGAGAGAACGCAGCGGCACCGATGTCGGCAAAGAGATGGGCTTGTCCCGAGTGCGAGTCAGCCAGTTGAAGAAGGATGGGCTGAGAATGCTGCGGGAGAGGCTAGGAAAGGAAACTGCATGAACGAGGAGCGCATCGACGCTGCTCTTGAGGCAGCGTTGGAACGGCGAGCCGGACGAGCGACCAGCGAGGCTGCAACCGACCACCTTGAGCCAGCCGAGCAAGCTGAGGTTGACTCGCTTGTAGAGATCGCTGACCTCCTTTGGGAATCGGCAGACCACGAACCCCCACCCCTCGACCAAGACCCTACCGCCATCATGCTGGGCCTGGTTCCCGATCCGGCGATCATGTTGGACGTGTCCGCGTTGAAGCGGTACCGGCAGAGCGCCCGCCTCAAGCAAAGCGAACTGGCTGCACGCCTGGCTGCGCGCGGCTGGCAGATCGCCACCAAAGACGTGTTCGCCTGGGAGACCAAGAGCGCCGCCGGGCTTTGCCCGGCGCTGATCCGCGCCATCGCCGAGGAACTCGGCGTTGAAGCTGAGAAGGTCATGCTGCGCCGCGACTTGGCCAAGGAGACCACGGTCGAGAAGGTGGCAAAAACTCCCTGGTTCGTTGATCTGGTCTGGGACTTGTCCCGGAAGGTGCAGATCACGTTCGGCGTGGCCCAGTCCGACCTGCTGGCGCAGATGTCGGCGACCGCCAACCGGGGCAGCGACCTGACCGAGGAACAGTGGCGCGAGGTGCTGGAACAGCTTGTGTCCAATCGAACACCCCGAAGGTCTGACAACGAATGAAGTTCGACCAAGCCGTCACGATAGCCCTGGGAAGCATCGACCCCGAGGGCCGTTCGGCGCTGGCCCTGGACCCGCTGGCCGCGCTGCAAGACATGGGCATCACGGTCAAACCGGTCCAGACCCTCGGCGGTGACGACGTGCGCGGCGACGGCGGCACCTGTGACGGCATGAGCTTCCTGCAAGACGGGGTGATCCTGTATGCGCCCAGCCCGGCGTCACGCCGGGAGAACTTCACCTTGGCCCACGAGTACGGCCACTTCCTTGTCTCTGAACAGGAGGACATCCTCGACTGGCTCGGCGACCTGCCCAACCCGCACCGGGCGTTGGAGACCGTCTGCGACCAGATCGCCTCCGAACTACTGCTGCCCAAATCGCTGATCGACGCCGTAGTTCAGGGCGGCGTGCCCAGGGCCGCGCACCTCGGGGCACTGTACGACCTGAGCCAGGCCTCCGAGCCGTGCTGCGCCATCGCCCTAGCCAACCGTCTCAAGGTGATGGGCGCGGTCGTCATCGCCGAGCGCCACATCCACACCGTCCGCCACGCCTCCATCCGGCCCGGCCCCGGCGACGAGTGGCCCAACGTCTACCCGTGGAAGGGTGAGATGCTGCCACCGGGCCGAGTCCGGCTGCCGCTCGGCCACAGCGACTACAAGGGTTACATCACCTGGACCGACGGCTTCGGGCGCACTGCTGGATACTTCGCCGACGCCACTGCCACCGACACTCGCGTCCATCTGATCCTTGCCGAGAACGACTTGTGGAACAGCGAGGACTTCCACGTCCGCCCTACCGTCGAGGCCGACCAGCGCCCCGTCCGCACCATCACCTGCTGCGGCCAGAACAAAGCCGTGCGCGGCTGGCCCTGCGCCAAATGCGGCGAACCCGACTGCCCCATCTGCCACAAATGTGGCTGCGAACGCGCCATCGAGAAGGAGAAAGTCTGCTCCCGCTGCTGGATGAGCAAGAACGCCAACCTCGTCAACGCCGATGGTGTCTGCGCCGACTGCCAGTAAAGGGCTGGCGCGGCATCACCGGCTTAACAATCTGTTCTCTCAATCGACTACTTGGTGAGAGGACGAGATGCCACCGGGGCACCTCGCTACAAACGATATGGAGGCAACTCTCATGGCAAAGAACACTGGCCACGGTCATCGGGTCGGGGCAGTCAGGTCCCGCTCAGAGTTCAGGCACAACGGAACCTGGTTCAAGCGTAACGCTGAGACCGGGAGAATCATGAATGGCAGCCCGAACCAGCACAAGGGCGTCCGCAACGAGAAGTAGACCGAGTCCCAATCAAGGTGGGGAATCGATGTCACAGGCGTCGATTCCCCGCTCGTGCGCGTGGGGCCGTCTTTGGATCAGTCTTCTTCGTGTTCCACGGCGTTTTCTACTTCGGCCATTTCTCGTCTCAGTTCGGCCACCAACTGGTCTTCGGTAGGCAAGTACAACTGGTAGCGCGAGGCAAGGATGGTCGTGTTGTCTTCAGGGAGGGTGAAACGAACCACCGCGTCGTTCTTGTCGGCACACAGCAGGACGCCGATGGTGGGGTTCTCGTCGGGCAGTTTTTCTTCACGGTCGAAATAGTTGACGTACATCTGAAGCTGACCGAGGTCTTGATGGGTAAGTTTCCCCCGTTTCAACTCGAATAAGACAAAACAGCGCAGCAGCCGGTTGTAGAAGACAAGATCGACATAGAATTCGTCGTCCTCCAACAGGATGCGCCGCTGTCGGGAGACAAAAGTGAAGCCGTTGCCGAGTTCAAGCAAGAACTCCTGAAGATGGGTGATCAGGGCGGACTCAAGATCACGCTCGTAATAGGCCGCCTGCGGTTTGAGGCCGAGGAACTCCAGCATCATCGGGTCCTTGATGATCTCGCCTGGACGCTCCGGCAGCCGCTCCCGGCGGGCTACCGCCATGACCGATTCCTTGTCGCTGGACAACACCAGACGCTCGTACAACGCGGCGTTGATCTGGCGTTCAGTCTCCTTACCGCTCCAGCCGCTACGTGCAGACTCCAACTCGTAGAACTCGCGCTTGTCCGGCTCAGGTATGCGGATAAGCATCCGATACTGGGACCAGTTCAATTGCGAACGCAACGCGTTCGCAATCGGATAGACCCGATAGAACTGCCGGGCCAGTTCCAGTTGCCGCACGGAGAAGCCTGACCCGAACTCAGGCTCGATCCTGCACGCAAGGCTACGAATGACATAGGCCCCATACTCGGCTCGGGCAGCGCCGCGTTGCTCGTCCTCCACGATGCGCTGGCCGATCTTCCAGTACATCAAAACCCGGAAGCTGCTGACGCTGCGGGTTGCTAGGCCCCGCGAGTCCAAGATGATCTCCCGGACATCATGTGTCAGGGCGTTCAGACGTGCGGCATCTGCATCGTTCGGCTCCAACGCCGACGCGTCTGGCTTGGCCACGCCTCCCATGCCCACCTCCTCCGGAACTCCTCAGATTACGAACGCGCCCGTTCGCAATCTCACACGACACTGACCTCACGTTTCGCGGCCAGAAAGGACGCCGCCCCTGCGGGCAGCGCTACTTCCAATTATCCCATCACCGTCAGGCGTTCGTGAGCGGCAACGCCTGAGGGCACAGCAAAAAGCATCGACCGCTCGCGCCTTCATGGGGCCGGGCCGCGCACCTGTCAGGTGTTCGCACGTTCCCCAGAGGAGGTCTCATGGTGTCGAACCCGGATTGGCGCGATCAGCGCGAGGCGAAGTTGGAGGCTCTGCATGAGCGGCTGACGGCTGCCGTCGAGGGCTTGGTGACGGGCGAGGACTGGATCAGGGCGATGACGTTCGCCGCCCAGTTCCGCTCCCGCAGCTTCGCCAACACGTTGTTGATCTACGTGCAGCACGCCGAGCGGTATGCCGCCGGTTCCATCACCGAACCGTGGCCCAGCTATGTGGCCGGGTTCCGGCAATGGGAGTCGCTAGGCAGGTCGGTTGAGCGCGGTCAGCGCGGCTACATGATCCAAGCGCCGGTCACGGCCCGGTTCGCGTCGGCGAACCCGTTGGATGCGAACTCGTGTCGCAAGCTCGGGTTCCGCGAAGCGCCGAAGGCGGGCGAGGTTGTCAGGACGAAGATCGTCAACGTCAAGCCAGCCTATGTGTGGGATGTGTGTCAGACCTCCGGCGACCCAGTGCCGGAGCGGCCTGGCCCGAAACTGCTGGAAGGGCAAGCGCCCGCCGGGCTGTGGGACGGCCTGGCCCGGCTGATCGAGGCCGAGGGGTTCACGGTAAGCCAGGTGGCCGACGCCCGCGAGATCGGCGGCTCGAACGGCGCCACGAACTATCTGGAGCGGACGGTCAAGGTCCGTATGGACCTGGACGATGCCGCCCAGGTCAAGACGCTCGCTCACGAGCTGGCCCACGTCAGGATGCACAAGCCGTCCGACGACGGGCCGTCCCATCATCGCGGGATCGGCGAGGTCGAGGCCGAGTCGGTGGCCATGATGATCGGCGCGGCCCACGGGATGCCGACCGACAACTACACGATTCCGTATGTGTCCGGTTGGGCGACGACCGTGAAGGACAAGACGCCCGCCGAGGTCGTGCAGGCTACCGGGGCGCGGGTCCGCTCGACTGCCCTGGCGATCTTGAACGCCCTGGACACCGAGCAGATCGGCGGCGGGGATCCGCCTGGCCTGGATCGCTCGAAGCTCGCCCAGGGCCAGCAAGCGAAGGCCCCGGCGAACTCGCCCGCGTTCACGACCGTTCAGGCTCCGGCGATGGCCGGGCAGTTGATGGCGGTCGGTGGATGAACACCAAGGTCAAGGCGATCATCCGTGCCCAGAACATGCTGCTCAAGAAAGCTGCGCCGTTCCTGGCCGCCAACGGCGTGCCCGTTTTCCCTGTCCGGGAGGCTGGGAAGTCGCCGATCACGAAGCATGGCCTCCTTGAGGCGACCGCCGACGCTACGAAAGTCGAACGCTGGTGGAACCGCTGGCCGATGGCCAACATCGGCATGCCGACGGGGCCAACCTCGGGCTTCGACGTGGTGGACGTGGACGTGCGCGAATCCGGCTCCGGGTATGAGTCGTTCCACCGGGCCGTGACCCGGCTGCGTGCCGAGGACTGGGCGTTGCGGGTGCTCACCCCGTCGGGTGGGATGCACTGCTACTATCCGACCGAATCGGGTCGGTCACAGCCGAACTGGGTCTCGGCCAAGACTCACATCGACTTCCGAGGCGCGGGCGGCTACATCATCCTGCCGCCGTCGGTCGGCACCTGCGACCACGACCTGCGCCAGCCGTACACCCTGGTCGAGGTCCAGACCGGTGCGAACCCGATTGACGGTAACGCCCTGCGCGACTTCCTGGAACCCGAATGGGCGCAGCGGCGGTTCGCCACGAAGCTCGGTAAGCAGCCCAAAGAGGCCCGAGCCACGGCGTTGAAGGCGTGGGTGGCGACCCGTCCCGAGGGTGAGCGGAACGCCGGGCTGTTCTGGGCGGCCTGCCGGATGGCCGAGGCCGGGAACAACTTCGACACGACCGTCGAAGCGCTCGCGCCTGCCGCCGAGCACTGCGGGCTGGCGGATCGGGAGATCATGGCCACCGTCCACTCGGCGTATCGGCATGCCCGGCCTGCTCCCGCCGTGACCACTCCCCAAGAGGAGCCACGCCCTTTCGCGGTTAGCCGCCAGGCGGTGCTGGCCTTATGAGCAAAGACCGAAACGGCCCGCGAAGCCGATCCGCATCAACACCCTCGCCCGGATGCTGCACAACCCCTACTACAAGGGAGAGGTCGTCTACAAAGGAGCCCGACACATGGGCACCCACGACCCGCTGATCAATGACCTGGTGTGGGCGCTAGTCCAGGACACTCTCAAGGCGCATAACAAGGCAGGAGACCGCACCCAAGTCCACGACCACTACCTGAAAGGCTCCCTGTACTGCCACTGCGGAGCCAAGATGACAATCAACCTGACTACCAACCGGCACGGCGAAACCTACCCCTACTTCATCTGCCTAGGCAGGCACTCAAAGAAGAACAACTGCCAAGCCCAAGCCGTCCTCGTCTCCACCGTCGAACGGCTCGTCGAAGACCACTACAAGACCGTGGAGATAAGCCCCGAAGCCTCCGAAGCCCTAGAGGGGATGATCGGCGAAATCTTCGCCCGCA
>WRIF01000048.1 GCA_009782865.1 Promicromonosporaceae bacterium | reverse complement strand
CCCGCTGCGCCGGCTGGGCGCCCAGGTAGGAGGCGGCGGCCGGCGTCTCCCCGGCCGTCAGCGAGGCCCTCATCGAGGCAACTGACTCGCTCAATCCGCGGCGCCCCTCTGAGGCGATGTCCTGTGAGCCGATGTCCTGCGGCCCGGTGTCTTCTGTCCCGCTGTCCCGTGGCCCAATGTCCTGTGGACAACCGCGAGTGGGCTCAGAAGAGGGGGGGGGGGCACGTTGCCATGTATAGCATGGCCCCATCTGGATTTTCAAGCCATCGGCCGGGCGGCGACAGGCTTAGCCCTCGCGGCCGGTTCGGACCCTGGCCTCGCGGCGGGTTCGGGCGCAGCCTTCGCGGCCGGTCCGGGCGCAGCCTTCGTGACCGGCGCGCGGTGTGCCCCCCGCTCGCCAGTTCACTGAACTGATCTCGCACGGTCACGGGGTCGCTGGAGGCCATCAGGCGCGCATCTTTCAACTTCGCGTCTGTCCCCATGGCAGCAACATTGCCCGCACCCGTTACGAATATGCAACGCCTGAATGCTTGGGCGACAGGGCGCGGACGGCGCGGACGGCCTCGGCCCGGGCGGCGAGCAGGCCGTCCTCCGGGTAGTAGACCTGCTCCAGGGTAAGCCCGTGCGGGGCCACCACCGCGGCCGCCCGCTGCCGGTCCTGGGACTCCAACACCTCGACCAGCCACTCCGCGGGGCGACGGCCCTCCCCCACCGCCAGGCTCGCCCCCACCAGGGAACGAACCAGGTTATGGCAGAAGGCGTCGGCCACCAGGTGCCCCACCACCAGGCCGATGTCCGGCCCGTCGTCGGGCCTGGTCCACGTGAACTCCTTGAGGTCGCGAATGGTGGTGGCGCCGGGGCGAGGCTTGCAGAAGGCGGCGAAGTCGCGCAGGCCCAGCAGGGCCGCCACCCCCCGATTCATGGCCGCGACATCGAGGGGGCGACGGTTCCACAGCACGTGGCCGCGACGGCGGGGATCACGCTGCTGGTAGCCGTCCGCGATTCGATAGGCGTAACGGCGGGCCAGGGCGGAGAAGCGGGCATCGAAGCCGTCCGGGGCAGGCGTGGCCCGATAGACCACGATGTCGGGCGGCAGCACTCCAGCCAGCCGCTCCACCAGCGCCTGCCCGGGTTCACGGTCGCTGCGGCCTGGCAGTGCCCGCCAGGTTGTCTCGGGCACGTCCAGGTGGGCAACCTGCCCGCGCGCATGCACGCCGGCGTCCGTCCGCCCGGCCACCACCAGACGCAGACCACCGGCGGGCTTGCCGTCGTCGCCGCCTCGGCGCGGGTCGAGGCTGGCGTCCTCCCGCCGGACCCCGAACAGGCGGGACAGTCCGGCCTCGAGCTCGCCCTGCACGGTGCGCAGCCCGGGCTGCTTGGCCCAGCCGGCAAAGTCCGCGCCATCGTAGGCGAGGTCAAGGCGCACCCGCACCGCACTCGGGGTGGGGCTGAAGGTTGCCGCGGGGGCCGTTGTGCTCACCCCCCGATTATCCCCGGTCAACCCGAACCGGCCGGGACGGGTGACCGCAGGGGGTGGGCGCAGGCGCCACCGGCCGTCAGGAGAAGGCAAAGACCCCGCCCTGGCATGGCCGGGACGGGGTCTTTGCGTGGCGAGAGAGCTACTCGGCGGCTTCCTCGGTCTTTTCGTCGGCCTGCTCCTCGGCGGCGGCCGGAGCGGCCTCCTCCGCCTCGGCAGGCGCCTCGACGGGAGCCTCCACGGCCTCCTCGACCGGCTCGGCTGGGGCCTTCTCCGCAGGTGCCTTCTTGGCAGGCGCCTTCTTCGCCGGGGCCTTCTTTTCGGCGGCAGCGGCCTTGGCGGGCTTCTTCGGGGCCACCGGGTCGGTGATCAGCTCGATGACGGCCATGGGGGCGTTGTCGCCCTTGCGGTTGCCAACCTTGGTGATGCGGGTGTAGCCGCCGTCGCGCTCGGCCATCGCCGGGGCGATCTCCTCGAACAGGGTGTGGACCACACCCTTGTCGCGGATGACGGCCAGAACCTGGCGACGGTTGTGCAGGTCGCCGCGCTTGGCCTTGGTGATCAGGCGCTCAGCGATGGGCTGCAGGCGGCGGGCCTTGGTCACCGTGGTGGTGATCTTGCCGTGCTCAAACAGGGCGGTGGCCAGGTTCGCAAGCATCAGGCGCTCGTGGGCGGGACCGCCACCGAGACGGGGACCCTTAGTGGGTGCAGGCATGGTTTTCTCCTAGGGGATGGACGGCTCAGAAGTCTGAGTCGCTGTACGGGGTTTCGTCGGAGCCGTCGTAGAACGTGGCCGAGGGGTCGAAGTCGATCGGGGAGTCCTTGAGGGACAGCCCCATCTCCGCGAGCTTCTCCTTGACCTCGTTGATCGACTTGGCGCCGAAGTTGCGAATGTCGAGCAGGTCGGCCTCCGAGCGGGCGACGAGCTCACCCACCTGGTGAATGCCCTCACGCTTGAGGCAGTTGTAGCTGCGGATGGTGAGGTTCAGGTCCTCGATCGGCAGCTGCAGATCCTGGGCGAGCCCGGTGTCGGACGGCGACGGGCCAATCTCGATGCCTTCAGCCTCGATGTTGAGCTCACGGGCCAGGCCGAACAACTCCACCAGGGTACGCCCGGCGGAAGCCATAGCGTCGCGCGGGGAGATGGCGGGCTTGGTCTCGACGTCGACCACCAGGCGGTCGAAGTCGGTGCGCTGCTCGACGCGGGTGGCCTCCACCTTGTAGGTGACCTTGAGGACCGGGGAGTAGATCGAGTCAATCGGAATCTGCCCGATCTCGGCGTCGTAGTGCTTGTTCTGCGCGGCAGAAACGTAGCCGCGGCCGCGCTCGACGGTCAGTTCGATCTCCAGCTTTCCCTTGTCGTTCAGGGTGGCGATGTGGAGTTCGGGGTTGCGGACCTCGACGCCGGCCGGGGGCTGGATGTCTCCGGCAGTGACCACGCCGGCGCCCTGCTTGCGCAGGTACATGACAACCGGCTCGTCGTTATCGGAGGTCACCACGAGGTTCTTGATGTTCAAGATCATCTCGGTGACGTCTTCCTTGACCCCCGGAACCGTGGTGAACTCGTGGAGCACACCGTCAATGCGGATCGAGGTGACGGCCGCGCCCGGAATAGACGAGAGCAGGGTGCGGCGCAGGGAGTTGCCGAGGGTGTAGCCGAAGCCGGGCTCCAGCGGTTCGATGGAGAACCGGGAGCGGTAATCGGAGATGACCTCTTCGGTCAGGACGGGACGCTGGGCAATCAGCACAGGTTTGGTTCCTCTTCTTTGGGGCGCCCACTATTTGACGCCGACAGTTAGGGATGGGGCCGGTCAGACAGCGACGGGCTGGCCGACAGACACGGCGGGGCGGACAGAGCTTGCCCGCCCCGCTGCATTGTTTGAAGTTGATCGCGTCAACCAGGAAAAACCCCTGGGGTCCCCGCGAAGTGTTTCGAGCTAAGCGCGGAAACTTCGTGGGGCCTAGACCCGACGGCGCTTCGGGGGACGAACCCCGTTGTGCGCCTGGGGGGTGACGTCCTGGATCGAGCCGACCTCCAGGCCGGCGGCCTGCAGGGAGCGGATCGCGGTCTCACGGCCGGAGCCGGGACCCTTGACGAACACCTCGACCTTCTTCATGCCGTGCTCCTGGGCGCGGCGAGCGGCCGACTCGGCGGCCAGCTGCGCAGCGAACGGGGTCGACTTGCGCGAGCCCTTGAAGCCGACGTGGCCGGCGGAGGCCCAGGCGACTACGGCCCCGGTGGGGTCGGTGATCGAGATGATCGTGTTGTTGAACGTGGACTTGATGTGGGCCTCGCCGAACGGAATGTTCTTCCGGTCTTTGCGGCGCGGCTTGCGGGCGGCGCCCGCACCCTTCTTGGGAGGCATTTTCCTTCTTCTTTCTACCTTGGTCTGTGGTGTAAGGCTGCTCTAGCCACTTGGACGGGGTCCCCGCAAAGTATCCGAACGGAGCAAGGACCTTTGTGGGGTGTCTTCGTGGGGTTTCTTAGCGAGCCTTCTTCTTGCCGGCAACGGTGCGCTTGGGACCCTTGCGGGTGCGGGCGTTGGTCTTGGTGCGCTGGCCGCGCACCGGCAGGCCGCGCCGGTGGCGCAGACCCTGGTAGCTGCCGATCTCCACCTTGCGGCGAATGTCGGCGGCGACCTCACGGCGGAGGTCACCTTCGAGCTGGAAGTTGCCCTCGAGGTAGTCACGGATCGCGACTAGCTGGGTGTCTTCGAGGTCCTTGACGCGGGTGGAGGGGTCCACCCCGGTGGCGGTCAGGGCCTGGATCGAGCGGGTGCGGCCTACTCCGTAGATGTAGGTCAGGGCGACCTCGACGCGCTTGTCACGCGGGAGGTCGACACCGATTAGACGTGCCATGTGCCTTTCGGCTCCTTTGTTTCACCGGAGGTCCTGTGCGACGCCGTCCCACCTGATCGTGGGCCCTGGCCTCCGGGCCGGGGGTTCCCACCGGTGATCTTGGTTTCGAGACGGCCCTGCGGGCCTCCCCAACCGCCGATCATCGGCTCGTTGCGTCGCGCGATGCGGGTCTCCCCGCGGGCTGCTAGCCCTGGCGCTGCTTGTGGCGCAGGTTCTCGCAGATCACCATGACGCGGCCGTGGCGACGAATCACCTTGCACTTGTCACAGATCTTCTTGACTGAGGGCTTAACCTTCATGATGTTTTCCTTCGCCGCCTCGGCCTTGCTGGTCGTCACCCTGGGCAAGGACCCCGATCGCTCGGGTGTCGGCTTGGTAGTTGTGTCCCGGCCGCGCGGCGCGGACGGGTTGACGGTTACTTGTAGCGGTAGACGATGCGGCCGCGGGACAGGTCATACGGGCTGAGCTCCACCACCACGCGGTCCTCGGGGAGGATCCGGATGTAGTGCTGACGCATCTTGCCCGAGATGTGAGCGAGGACCCTGTGTCCGTTAGCGAGCTCGACGCGGAACATCGCGTTGGGCAGCGCTTCGACCACCGAGCCTTCGATCTCGATGACGCCGTCTTTCTTGGCCATTCTTCTCCAGTTGCTACTAGCGATTTGGGGTGCGCTGACACGCACACCAACTGGACACCATACCCGATACGACGATTGGCGCCAAATGCCAAGGGCTATCCATGCCACTGCCCAAGGTTGGGGCGTGCGTCGGTCCAGGGTTGGGCGGATGCTCGCTGTGTGGCGTAGCGCTGTGCTGCCGCTGCGCCCGTTGCCGCGGACCTGGGTTGCGGCGCGTGGATGTGTCTCTGCCCCGGATGGGTTGGCGCGCGTCGGCACGTTGGCCTTGGGCTAGCGTGCGCTTCTCGGGTGGAAGTTGGGCCTGGCATCCTTGATGTGGCCTTGCCGTGGTGGCCGTGGGGGCGCCTACGAGGGTCTATCTGCCCCACAAAACGTCTAGTCTCAATCTGAACGTCGGCCAGAGCGCTGCCATCGACGATCACCTCCCAGGACGAATCGGAGCCCTTCACCGCTCCAGCCGAAGCCACCACCTTTCCCGCCTCAACGGCTGCCGCCCCATCCAACGAAGCAGACAACACACCCCCAGCACCCACCAGAAAATCCCCACACGCCCGCTCATCACCAACCAGTTGAGCCTTCAGACCCGCACACCTAGACGCCACGGCCTCCAGGCTGCCGACAATCTCACCGCTCATGGAACACCTCCGGGCTGTCGATACGGAAGGTCATGGACGGCGAACTGCCAAAGTCAATCATGATCCGCCACACCCCACCCACATCCTCCTTCAACAGCGTCCATCGCGGCCGGAACCGGTCATCGAATGAGGCTTGCCACCCTTGCGCCACAAAGGTCTCAACGATCCCCTCCACCAGTTGCGAATTGGCCGCCGTCAACTCCGGCGACTCTTCTCCCGCCATCTGCAAGCGGAAGTTCCAAGTCCAGCGCAGCCACCGCTCATCCCACCCCGACCCAAACCGATACCGCGTCGGCGCCGACCGCTCACTCTGAATGAAATCATCCCGAACGAACGTCGCCTCCGGGCCCTGCTCCACCAGCAGCGCCTCCAACTCCTCCAAACTCCACTCCCGACCCTCCATCCGCGTAAGTGGGCGATCCCAAGCCCGGGCCTCCCGGTGTCGATCCACCTCCGCCGCCAGACTCCACTCCATGCGCGGTACCTCCTCCAGGAGCACCAGCAGCTCGTCACCGAACTCCTGAGCCCGTCCCCGCACCTGACGCAACGTCGCAGTCTCCTCAGCCGGCATTCCGCCATCTCCTCCCAAACCACAGGCCCCCACCAGCAGCAACGCCAGCGTCGACCCAACCAGACGCCCGAACCGGCCACCTCGCCGCTCCTGGATCATCGTCACAGCCGGGAGCGTAACACGACCCATACAACCGCCCAGAACCACCGGCGCCAGATCCCCTGAAGACCCCGACCAGCCCCCCTCCAGAGACCGGACCACTCAACTCAGGGCCCGTCCGACCGCCCTCAACGAATCACACAGCCACCGCCGTCACCGCCGCCACCGCCGCCACCGAGCCGGATCTTGCGCGGCTTCCATCAACGTCATTTGCCGGACCAGCCGCCGCCTGGGCCGACACTGGGAGCATGACAGCAACAAGCGGGACCACAGGGCAACTCAGTTTATCTGCCGGCAGGTCGATAACAAGCATGACGTTCCCCCTTCCCTTCAAATGCCGCTGTGGTCGTTCTTGGGGTCGGAGGGGCTCTTGGTTTCGAGACACGATCCTGGCGGATCGATCCTCAACCGGCGAGCAACGGCACTGCTCAACCGGCGAGCCTCCCCACAACTGGCCGAGGCGGGCGGCGAGGAGATCCTGGATGCGGACGAGGATCGTCTCGAAGCAAAGGCTACTGCTCCCTGCCTAAGGCAGTTGCTGCCACGGGTCGAGCACGTCGACACCCCAGCCTTCAAAATCGGCCACGTTACGGGTAGCGACAGCCAGCCCCCGTGACTTGGCGATACCCAGAATCTGGGCATCCTCGGGGCCGCTCAACGGACGGCCCGCGCGCTGCATGTCGGCCAAGACTCTGGCCGTCGCCCTGGCTGCCGGGGAATCGTAGTCAAAAATGGCGACAACCGCGGCCAGCGCCTCCTCCACAAACTGGGCCAGTTGCCGCTTGCGTCGTCCCTCGGGCAGGACCTCCAGCCCGAAGCGCAACTCCTGCACGGTTATGGCGGTAGTTGCCAGGAACATTTGGTGCTGGCGAATCCACTCCAGCACCTGATGATTCGGCTCGGGCCTGACGATCTCCGAGATGACGTTGGTGTCGACGACGATCATTCGAAGGGAGTCCTCGGCTGGTAGCCAGGATAGACACGCCGTTCGGGCAACTCGATGCCTCCAAAGTCGACCCTGAAGTCCTCGGCCGCCTGCAACACTCGTTCCCAAGGGCTGGGCAGGTCGATGGGCTCATCACGGAGCAACACGGCGTTGAGGATGGCTCTTGCCTCAGACTCCGCCCCGGGACGGCCATGTAAGGTGCCACGAGCCCGCAACTTGGCCTTAGTGCCGCGCGGCAGATTGCGAACGACGATCTGTTCGGTCACCATGTCCTCCTGATATCGACGCCATTGATATCATCATAGCGCGTCGTGGGACGAGTGTGGCCCCAAATGCCGATGTGGTGGGCGGGCGGGCTCTTGGTTTCGAGGCACGATCCTGGCGGATCGCTCCTCAACCAGCGTCGGCGGGGCTAAGCGAGGCGAGTGGCTAGGGCTTCTTGGATGCGGGTGAAGATCGTGTCCACGTCGCCGGCGCCGTCCACCTTGACGAGCAGGCCACGGTCACCGTACTCGGCCAGCAGCGGCGCCGTGCTCTCGGCGTAGATGGCCAGACGGCGGGCGATCGACTCGGGGGTGTCGTCGGCGCGGCCCTCAATCTCGGCCCGCTTGGTGATGCGGTCCAGCAGCAGGGCGTCCGGCACGGCGAGCTCGATCACGCCGTCCAGGTGCAGCCCGAGGGAGGCCAGGGCGGCGGCGTCCGTCCAGCCGTTCTGGCCCGCCTCGATGATGCCGTAGGTGAAGACGACGAGCCCGGCGACCGATGCGAGCATGCCGACGACGTCGAGCCCCGGTCGCTCTTCGGCGCGCGACTCGGGAATGAGCACGATGACCGCGAGCAGCCCGATCACGACGACGGGCACGTTGAGCAGGAAGACCCAGCCCCACCAGAGGTTGGCCAGCATCCAGCCGCCGAGGATCGGACCGAGCGGCAGAGAGAGGAAGTTGGCCGCGGCGAAGACACCGACGGCCTTCGGGCGTGACGCCTCGTCGAAGAAGATCGTGACGGCGGAGAGCGCCATGACGGCGATCCCGGCGCCGGCGACGCCCATGAGCAGCCGCGCCGTGAGGAACTCCTCGGGTGTCGTCGAGTACGCGCAGAGCGCGGAACCGGCACCGAACACCACCAGCGAGACGAGCAGCACCTTCTTGCGGCCG
>WRIF01000047.1 GCA_009782865.1 Promicromonosporaceae bacterium | reverse complement strand
CCCGAGGAGGAAGACGACGCCGAAGATGACGGCGGCCAGGGCCACGACCGCCGCCATCACTACCGCGATCACTCCGCCCCTGCCCGGCTGCTTCTCGGGCTCCGGCGGGGTGAGTGAGGCCGGAGCAGACACCCCCGGGGCGGACATGACCTGAGCCGGCACAGGCGCCGCGGCGGCCAGCCGCACATGCTCGGTCCACGCCTGTCCGTCCCACCACCTTTCTTGACCGGGGGTCGCGGGGTCTGGATACCAGTTGGCTGGCTGCACGGGAAAACCGCCTCATCTACGTGGTTGGCAAGATACGCGGAGGATCATACGTGGCGGCCTCACCCGTCGCTAGGCGCCAGCCGCCTCCAGTTCGGCGGCGAGGGCCTCGGCGGCCCGGCCGATCAGGTGCGTGCCCGCCACCAGGTGTTCCAGGTGGTCAATCTCGCCATGCTGATGCATCCGGGAGACGAGGTCGCCGCGGTGGTAGGGCACGACGACGTCGACGGCGACATCGGGCTTGGGCAGGGTGCGGGAGATCAGCGACCGCAGCTCGGCCAGGCCCTCCCCGGAATGGGCGGAGACGACCACGGTCTGCGGCTCCCGGCGCAGGATTCGCCCGATCACCTCGGGGTCGGCAACGTCCGCCTTGTTGAGGACCACCCACTCGGGCACGTCATCGATGCCCGGCACCTCGGCCAGCACGGTGCGCACGGCCGCGATCTGCCCCTCGGGGTCCGGATGGGCGGCGTCGACCACGTGCAGGAGCAGGTCGGCCTCCCCCACCTCTTCCAGGGTGGAGGTGAAGGCGGCGACCAGCTGGTGAGGCAGCTGCCGCACGAAGCCGACGGTGTCGGTGAGGGTGTACTCGCGACCGTCTTCGGTCTTGGCGCGGCGGACGGTCGGGTCGAGAGTGGCGAACAGCGCGTTTTCGACCAGCACGCCGGCGCCGGTCAGCACATTGAGCAGCGAGGACTTGCCGGCGTTGGTGTAGCCGGCGATGGCGACGTTCGGGATCGCGTTGCGCTTGCGCTCCTGCCGCTTGGTCTCCCGCGCCGGGGCCATGGCCGCGATCTCACGGCGCAGCTTGGCCATGCGGTCGCGGATGCGCCGCCGGTCCAGCTCGATCTTGGTCTCGCCGGGGCCGCGCGAACCCATGCCGGCTCCCTGGCCGCCCACCTGACCGCCGGCCTGGCGGGACATGGACTCACCCCAACCGCGCAGGCGCGGCAGCAGGTACTCCATCTGCGCCAGTTCCACCTGCGCCTTGCCCTCCCGGGACTTGGCATGCTGGGCGAAGATGTCCAGGATCAAGGCGGTGCGGTCGATGACCTTCACCTTCACGATGTCCTCCAACGCCCGGCGCTGGGAGGGCGAAAGCTCCGTGTCTGCGATCACCGTGTCGGCACCGACCTCGGCCACTAAGTCGGCGAGCTCGGCCGCCTTTCCCGAGCCGAGGTAGGTTCCCGGGTCGGGCTTCTGCCGCCGCTGGATGACGCCGTCGAGCACGGTCGAACCGGCGGTCTCCGCGAGCGCCGCCAGCTCCCGCAGGGACACCTCGGCCTCGGCGGCATTGAGCTCGCCGCCGGAGTACATGCCGACCAGCACCACCTTCTCCAGGCGCAGCTGGCGGTACTCGACCTCTGTGACGTCCTGGAGTTCGGTGGACAGGCCGGCCACCCGGCGCAGGCGGGAGCGCTCTTCGAGCTCCAGCTGGTCGCCGTCGGCGGCGGTGTGGACGGTGCCACCCTCGGCGCGGGCGGTTCCGGCGCGGGCGAGCACGCGGGCGACGACGTCACTGGCGAGATCTCGGGCCGAGCGCGCTGCCGCCGGCTGGTCGGCGGCGGGGGTTGGTACTTCGTTAGTCAAAACTGGCCTTTCGTATGCGGGTCTATTCTTCCACTTGATAACAAATCGCCGGCCGGCGATGCCGCCTAGGATGGGCAGGTGAGTCTGCAACCGCTTCCCGACGTCTCCGAGCACTACTTCACGGGCGGGCCGGCCACCGCCGCCGAACGGCGACCCCTGCGCGTCGAGTTGCGGGGCCACGCGGTGGAGGTCGAGGTGGCGGGGGGCGTGTTCTCTCCGACCCGCCTGGATCTCGGCACGTCGGTGCTGCTGCGCCGCGTGCCCAGCCCGCCGAACGGGGCGGACGTGAACCTGCTGGACATCGGCTGCGGCTGGGGGCCGATCACGATTGCGTTGGCCCTGGCGGCGCCGGAGGCGACGATCTGGGCGGTCGACGCCTCCGAGCGGGCGCTGGACCTAACCCGGCGCAACGCCGAGCGGCTGGGGCTGCCCAATGTGCGGGCCTGCTTGCCTGAGCAGGTGCCGCCCGCCGTTCGGTTCGAGGCGGCCTGGTCCAATCCGCCGATCAGGGTAGGTAAATCCACATTGCACGAGATCCTTGCATCTTGGCTGCCTCGGCTTGAGGCGGTTCGCGAACAGGACTCTAGCGGGGCGTGGCTGGTGGTTCAACGGAATTTAGGGGCGGACTCGCTGGCCCGCTGGATCGAGGCCGACCTGGGGCAGCCGGTCACCCGCCACGGCTCCTCCAAGGGGTTCCGCGTGCTGCACGTCGCCGCCGCCTAACTGGTTGTCCACAGCGCCCGGGGCGCGGCACGTTCACCACCCTGCCCGCTGGGGCTTGGTGAATCCGGTGCCATCGGGCAGGGTGGAGCCATGATCGCGCACATCCCCGGCACCCGTTGCTTCGGCGACGATGATGAGCTCTACGGCCGTTATCACGACGAAGAATGGGGGCGGCCGGTCCACGGCGAGGCGGCCCTCTTGGAGCGCATCGCCCTGGAGGGCTTCCAGGCGGGTCTCAGCTGGCTCATAGTGTTGCGCAAGCGGGACGCCTTCCGGGAGGTGTTTCACGGCTTCGACCCGGTGCAGGTCGCCCGGCTAGACGAGTACGACGTCGAGCGGCTGCTCCACGACCGCCGGATCATCCGCAATCGGGCCAAGATCGAGGCCACCATCGCCAACGCGCACGCGGTGCTTGCACTGCAGGCGGGTGGCGGCACCCTGGAGGAGGTGTTCTGGAGCTTCACCCCGGCGGAGCACGCCGCACCGGCCACCTTTGCCGACGTCCCGGCCGTCACGCCCGAGTCGAAGGAGATGGCGCGCGAGCTCAAGAAGCTCGGCTTCCGCTTCTTCGGCCCAACCACCGCGTATGCCGCCATGCAGGCCTGCGGCCTGGTCAATGACCACCTCATCACCTGCCCGGTCCGCGCCAAGGTGCCCAGCCCGGAGGGGGTGGTGCGACCATGACATAAAGCGAAAGACGTAGGGTGAGGCAGTGCCCACCGATTCTAGGTCGCCCCTCGGTTCGGTGTTCTGGCGCCTGTGGACCGCCTCGGCGTTTTCCAATCTGGCCGATGGCATCCTGAAGATCGCGGTCCCGCTGGTGGCCATCACCCTGACCGAGTCCCCCCTGCTGATCGGCGGGCTCTCCACGCTGTACCTGCTGCCGTGGTTACTGTTCACCCTGCCCGTGGGCGCCCTGGCTGACCGACTTGATCGCCGGATGATCATGCTGGTGGCTAACGCCAGCCGCGCCATGGTGGTGGCGCTACTGGCCCTAGCCATCGGGGTCGGGGCCGGCCACATCATCGCCCTGTATGCGGCGGCCTTCCTCGCGGGGATCGCCGAGGTCTTCCACGACACCACGGCGCAAACGGTCATCCCGCAGATTGTGGCAAGGCCCTGCCTGGGCAAGGCGAACGCCCGCCTGTACGGGGCAGAAATCGCCGCCAACCAGTTCATCGGCCCGCCACTGGGCGGCCTCCTGGTAGGGGTAGTCACCTGGATCGCGGTCGGACTGCCCGCCGCCCTGTGGGTGGTAGCGGTGTTTGTCTTCGCTTCGGTTAAGGGCAGTTTTCGCCCGGCCGGAGCCGCCGCCGCCGAGGGCAAGCCCCGGCCCATGCGCACCGACATTGCCGAGGGGATGCGCTACCTGTTCAGGCACCCCCTGCTGCGCACGATGGCGATGATGACCGGGGTGGTGAACCTGGCAGGTTCGGCAGCGGGCGCGGTATTCGTCCTGTTCGCGGTCGGGGAACACTCCCCCATGGGCCTGTCCGACGCCCAGTTTGGGATGCTCGCCACCGCTGCGGCGGTGGGCGCCGTACTCGGCTCCTTACTGGCGTCGCACGCCGCCAGAGTGCTGGGACGGACCATGTCGATCTCCTTGGCCATCGCCACCGGAGTGGCGCATGTCCTCATGCCAGGATTGACAGCTGCCGTCTGGCCCATCGTCATCGTCTCCGTGCTCAGCGGTATCGGCATCATGACCTGGAATGTGATCCTGGTCTCCTTGCGGCAGGCGATCACCCCCGAGCACCTCTTTGGGCGCGTCAACTCCTGCTACCGCCTGTTCGCCACGGGGGCGGCGCCCCTCGGCGCCCTGCTCGGCGGGGTGCTCGGCGAGGCGTTTGGGCTGCGCACGGTGTTCATCGCCGCCGCCGCGGTCACCTCCCTGGCCGCGGTCGGACTCGTCGTCGTGAACGAACGCAACATCGCCAGGTACGAGCCGCAGCCAGCCTAGGGCAGGCCTGGTATCGCCGGTACCGGGGCAGACGGGTGTGTGCCGCGTCGCCACGCCATGCTCAAACCCCGGGCGTTTGCGCAAGGGGCTCGCAGGTGCGCTAACATCACGGAGGTCGAAATCCGTCCAGCGCAAGGAGGCGCAAATGGCAAACGTGGCTAATCCCCACATCATGGCTGCCGTCGTGGGTAGTGCCGGTTCTGGCATGACCACGGTGGTAGAAGCGGTGCTGCACCGAGCGGGCGCGATCCCGCGCCCGGGAAACATCGCCGCCGGCACCACCACCACCGACTTCCAGCCCGAGGAAATCGCCCGGCAGACCACCCTGTCTCCCGCGTTGACCTACCTCGACTGGACCGATGACAAGGGCAAGCAACACTCCCTGACCCTCGCCGACACCCCAGGTCACCCCGACTTCATCGGCGGCGTTGACGCCATCTTGACCGCCGCCGACCTGGCCGTCGTCGTCGTCTCTGCCGTGACCGGTGTCACCGCGGGCACGCGCGCCGCCTGGGCCGCCGCCGACGCCGCCGGCGTGCCGCGCATCGTGCTTGTCTCCAGCGCCGAACGCCCCCAGGCCAACTTCCGGCGCGTGCTCGGGGAACTGCGCGAGGCCTTCGGCTCGCATCTGTTCCCGATCCAGCTGCCCCTCGGCGAGGAAGACGGCTTCCGCGGCGTGGTCGGCCTGCTCGGCAAGCGCGCCATCCTCACCGGCCCCGACGGCAAGACCACCATGGACGTCATCCCCGCCGACATGGCCGACGAGGTCGAGGAACTCCACGGCGAGGTCACCGAAGAGATCGTCTCGCACTACGACGAGCTGCTGGAGGCCTACTTCGAGGGGCAGGAGCCCGGCATCGACGTGCTGCTCGACAAGCTGGCCGAGCGGGTTGCCGCCGGTGACGCCGTGCCCGTGATCATCGCCTCCGGCATCACCGAGGGTGGCGTCGACCGCTTCATCGAGTGGCTGACCCGCGTTGAGCCCTACATCGCCACCAAGGACTCGCAGATCACCATGTCCGACGGCACCGTCGTCGACGTGGCGCGCGACCCCAAGGGGGAGCCGCTGGTGCAGGTGTTCCAGAATGTGGCCGACCCGTTCCTGGGACAGATCGCCACGTTCAAGGTGCTCTCCGGCACCATCAAGACCGGCGACCGGCTGCGCAACGCCACCACCGGCACCGAGGAGCGCATCGGCAACCTGTTCCGCCTGCGCGGCAAGGAGCACCTGGCAACCGAGTCGCTGTCCGCCGGTGACGTCGGCGCCGTTGCCAAGCTGGCAGACACCCCGGCCGGCTCGCTGCTATGGACCAGGCACTCCGGCCACGGGCTGCCCAAGCAGGCGCCAGTGCGGCCGCCGGTGTACGGCGTGGTGCTCAAGCCCGTCAGCCAGGCCGACACCGAGAAGCTCTCGACGGCGCTGCAACGCACCATTGCCGAGGACCCCACCCTGGTGATCGACCGCAAGGATGGCCTGACCATCCTGCGCGGCCTGGGCGACACCCACATCGCGGTGACCGTCGACCGCCTCAAGCGCATCTTCAACGTCAACGTGACCCAGGAGCCGGTGCCGGTCGCCTACCTAGAGACCATCGCCAAGCGCATCGAGGTCGAGGAAACCCACAAGAAGCAGTCGGGCGGCTCCGGCCAGTTTGCCCGCGTCAAGGTGATCGTCTCCCCGCTCCCGCAGGGTGGCGACTACGAGTTCATCGACTCCGTGGTCGGCGGCTCAGTGCCGCGCAACTTCATCCCGGCGGTCGACAAGGGCGCCCGGATGGCGATGGAGCGCGGTGGCCCCAACGGCTTCCCGGTGGTGGACATCTCGGTTGAGCTGGTGGACGGCAAGGCCCACTCGGTGGACTCCAACGACATGGCGTTCCAGACCGCGGCGGCCAAGGCCATCCGCACCGCCCTGGAGAAGGCCGGCACCATCGTGCTCGAGCCGATCGACACCGTGACGGTGACCGTCCCCATGGAGTACCAGGGCGCCGTCATGCAGGACCTCTCCGGCCGCCGCGGCCGGGTGCAGGACACGCAGATGACGGAGTCTGGCGACTCCGTGGTCATCGCGCAGGTGCCCGAGGCCGAACTGGGCCGCTACATGGCCGACCTCCGCTCCTTCACGCAGGGTCACGCCTCCCTGGTGATCGAACCGAGCCACTACGAGCGCCTCATCGGAGAACTGCCGAAGAAGCCCGAGTAGTACCCACCGGAAGGCCCTGCCCGCGTCGAATCGACCCCGGGCGGGGCCTTTCCGTCTGTCTACCGTCGGCCTTGTCGGTCACTGCCCGGTTCGGACACAGCGCGATCCGGCTACTGCTCAGTCACGGGCGGCCCGGCGACGGCGAACCGAGGGGCCGGCGGGTGCGCCCCAGAGCGGCGTCCTCAAGGGCTGCCGTGGCGTGGGCCGCCGTCACCAGGGCGAGGGCCTGCTCCAGCAGGTTGGGGTCCTCGGCCTGGAGCCAGTGGACCCGGGCGTCGCGCCCGAACCAGCCCATCTGCTTGCGCGCCAGGCGGCGGGTGTTGAAGACGATGTGCTCACGGGCCTCGTCCGCCGTGACCTCGCCGGCGAGGTGCCGCAGTGTCTCGGCGTAGCCGACGGCGCGGGCGGCCGTGGCCCCGAGCCCGGCCCCGGTTCCCCCCTGCACAGGTGAGGCCAGCGCCCGCACCTCCTCGACCAGGCCGGCGGCGAACATCTGGTCCACCCGTGCGGTGACCCTCCGATCGAGCAGGTCGCGGGAGCAGTCCAGCCCGATCTGGATGGTGGGGCGCACGTACTCCTCGCGGGGCAGGTAGGCGGTGAAGGGCCGTCCGGTCAGTTCGATCACCTCAAGGGCGCGCACAATCCGGCGGGCGTTGTGCGGGTCGATGCGGGCCGAGGCCTCCGGGTCGCGCCGAGCGAGTTCGGCGTGCAGGGCGAGCCGCCCCTCGGCGACAACGCGCGCCTCAAGGCGGGAGCGGATGGCCGGGTCGGTGCCGGGGAAGTCCATGTGGTCTAGCAGGGCCTTGACGTACAGGCCGGAGCCGCCGACGACGATGGCCCGGTGCTCCCTTCCCGCGATGGCCGCGAGGTCCGCCCGGGCGCCCGCCTGATACTCCGCCACCGTTGAGTCGGCGTGCGGGTCCAGCACGTCGAGTTGGTGGTGAGGTATCCCCCGCCGTTGGGCGGGCGGAACCTTGGCGGTGCCGACATCCATGCCGCGATACCGCTGGTAGGCGTCTGCGTTCACGATCTCGGCCGCCGTCAAGGCTTCTGCCAGGTCTAGGGCCAGGTCGGACTTGCCCGTGGCGGTCGGGCCCACAATGGCAATGATCACCGCACCAACGCTACCGTCTGTCGGCCGACGCGCGCCGCCCGGCGGACCAACCCGACCGGCGCGGCGGTCAACAACCCTGTGGCTTAGGCGGAGGCCCACCCTGCGGCCTGGCCCCTAGGGTGGGCATGCCCAGCGCCACCGGTCCACTCCCGTTTGGCCCGCCCCCGTTTGAACCGGCGCTGGGTCCTCCATGCGAATGCGCCTCCGGGGCGCCCGGCTGCGTCCGCTGCCAGGCCTCGCCCGACGGGGTGCGGCGCACCGCGAAGGTCCCGCCGGAGAGCGCACTGTCGGCAATGAGGTGGTGCGGGGCGGTCTGGGTGACGGTGACGGTCACCATGTCGCCGGGGCGAGGAACCACCGACCGTCCGGCGGTGGCTTCGGCGGGAGGCAGGGAGAAGTGAACCAGGCGGTTGTCGGGGGCCCGTCCCGACAGGCGATGCGTCTGGCCGTCCTTCTTGCCGCCCCCGTCGATCACCAGCACCTCCACGTCCTGGCCCAGCCAGCGGGCGGCCCGCTCGGTGGACACACGCTCCTGCAGGGCCACCAGGCGGTTGAAGCGTTCGGTGACCACCTCGGCCGGCACCTGGTTAGGCATGTCGGCGGCCGGGGTGCCCGGCCGAATCGAATACTGGAAGGTGTAGGCGGAGTCGAACTGGGCGGCCTCGACCACCCGCATGGTCTCAGCGAAGTCCGCCTCGGTCTCGCCGGGGAAGCCGACGATCACGCCGGGGGTGATCGCTGCCTCCG
>WRIF01000046.1 GCA_009782865.1 Promicromonosporaceae bacterium | reverse complement strand
GTTGCCGGCACCGCGCCCCATGCCGAAGACGGTGGCGTCGAGGATGAACTCTCTACCGCGAGACTTAGGGGCAAAGTCGGTGACGACGATCGCATTGGACAAGGCCAGCTGCAGGTTGTTGTGGGCGTGGAACCCCAAGGCGATCGACGGGTCCAGGTTGTGATCGAATAGGTGCAGCAGGCGGAGCAGTTCATGTCCGTAGAGTTCGCCCAGCGTGTCGACAATGTAGAAAGAAAACGGACGCAACTCGTTGACCTGGGAGATGATGTCCAGCAGCACCTCGTCCGAGTAGCCGGCGGTGCCCACTGGTTGCATCGAGACCTTGTAGCCCTTGGCGATGCACACGCGAGCGATGTCGATGGCCTTGGCGATCTCGGCGGGCTCGCCGTGGAAGGTGATGCGAATGAAACCCAGGTTGGAGTCAGAGGCGTTGCGCAGGGTCTGCGGGTCGAGCTCGATGTTGTCCACCGCGATCATGGCGGTGATGACCGACGACCCCAGGTCCGCCGGCAGCACCTCATCGATCATGGTGTCCGAGCCGAAGAGCGAGTAGTCGGGATCGGCTGCCCCATCGCCAAGGAAGCCGACCTCGATGTAGTCCGCCTTGGCGTCAACCAGTCCGGCCACTATCCGGCTGATTGCCGACCGCCCGAACTTGAAGGAGTTGACATACCCGCCATCGCGGAGGGTGCAATCGAGGACAGTGATGCTGCTGGATCCCATGGCGGCGACGCTACCAGGGCCACCTGCGGGGATCACGCAGCCTCGCCCCTGAGTCGCCGCCTGGCGACGTACAATCGGGCCATGACAGCGGCGGAAGATACCCCTGTGACCTTGTATTACGCCATCACGCCCTTTCACCTGCTGGGTTGCCTGGTGCGGCGGATGGGGCAACCGCGGGGTGACAGGTCCGTCCTCATCGTATCCGACCTCATCCCGGCGACCCTGACCACCCTCGATGCGTTAAGGCAGGAGCGGCTGTTCGACCAGGTGCTGGTGCTCCCGGAGCAGGAAATAGTCCTGCGCCACATCGGCAAGGCGGCGCCCCCGCTGCCGGTCGCCGAGGCCATCGCCAGGATCGCCGGCGAGGTGCGGGCGGCCATTTCGAGCGTCGACTTGGCTCGCTTTGATGAGATAGTGCTGGGCGCGGACCACTACCCCTTCGGCTGGACCATTATCAGTGCAGGCCTACCGTATGTGTACCTGGAGGACGGGGCGGGCATGTATTCGCGGCTCGAGTATGTGCTGGACCATTGGCAGGGATGGCCGAAGCTGCGCGAGGTGCTGGTGCAACTGGGTGCCTTTGGCCGAAACCCCTCCGCTGTCCAGGTGCTGGGCAACCTCGCCCTGCAGGATCCGGACGCCATCGATGAGCGCTTCCAGGACTTCCCGGTGGTGGAGTTGATCGAAGGCCTGCGCCGCGAACAGCAACTCGTGCTCCTTAGGGTGTTCGGGGGAGGGGACGTGGCCGCGGTCGGCCAGGACGTCCCAACCACGCTACTGCTGACCCAGCCCTTTGCCTTCGTCGGTGGTTCCCTGTCCTGCGAGGAACAGCACGCCCTCGTGGCGGCGTCCGTCGACTATCTCACCGCAGCCGAGTTTCTCCTGATCAAGCCACACCCGCGCGATTACTGCCCGCACTACGAGCAGGTCCTGAGTGTCCCGTGCGTTCTCCTCCCCCCCTCGTTCCCCTCCGAACTGCTGCCGTTTTGCGGGTCGGGCAGGTTCGCCGAGGTGCTGTCCCTGGGCGGAACCGCCGCCAACTCATTGAGCTCAACCTCCGAGCGGGTCATCACCCTGGCTCAGTCAATCACCGCCGAGTTTCCACAACTGCATCGCGCCTGGGCGGCCGCCGAGGCACGGCGCCACCTGGCCAGGCAGGGCATCGACGCCTGGCCCGCCGTCGCCATGGAGGCAGACAGGGCGTTCGCGGTCGGATGCCGGGCGGCCCCACCCGAGGAGACAGAGCCGGTTTCGCAGGGAGGCGAGCCCTGGCAGGTGACCTTGCAGGTATCTGTTTCGGGCCTGATTCAGTTGCGGGAAGAGATTGTCCTGGCATCGCGCGATCCGCGAGTGGTGACGGCGCTCGCCTCTTTCTCCGCCGCGCGGACCCTGCCCAACTCTTGGTCCGTGGCGCGCGTCTGGGGCGGGGAGGTAACCGAGCCGCCCGAGCAGGATTTCTCAGGTTCTGACAGCGGCGTGGCGCGCATCGTGGAACTCGCCGGCTGTCGCCTGGCCGTCGGGCAGGAGCAGGCGGCCGCCCAACAGCAGGCCTTGAGAGAGCAACTTCGGAGGGCCAAGGCAGAGACCGCGAGGCTGCGCTCTTCGGTCTCCTGGCGGCTGACTGCCCCGGTCCGCGTGACGGATCGTTTGCTGAGGCGGCTGCGGTTCCGCTAGGAAGGCGGCCTGCCAACCTCGCCGGCCGGGTCTCCTTTCGCGGGGTACGATCACCCTGCCCCGCCTAGACCTGCTGGAGACCATTTTGCGCCCACGTCCTTCCTGCCCCCGCCTTGGCCGAGTTACGCCTGCCGCCATTCGGCAGGCAGCCCGTGCGGTTAGCCGGGCGAGGAGCATTCGCTGGGGCACCGTCGACAACTTCTCCACCCCTCCGTCGAACCTTTCACGGTGCGTGCTTGACGACGCCTACCTGTCGCCATCGAAGATGGGACCGCCCACCCCGCCGGGAACTTCGCGGGAAATCACCGGGGCGGTCTATGACGCCTCCAACGTTCTGCAACCGGATTCCCAGCGCATCGCTCCGCCGGGAACCCAGTACAACGCGCTCGATCCCGAGCGGGTGGACCGCCAGGACGCCCGGTACCTCCCCGGAACCTGGCTGTACGGTGGCACCTGGTTCGACCACTTTGGTCACTTCATGCTCGAAACCGTGACCAGCCTGTGGCCCGAACTCTCCCACGAGGTTCGCGCGCAGTGGGAGCAAGGGCTTGGCGGAATCGTGTTTCATCGGTTTCCCTTTCAGAACCCGCCATCGGCCGGGCCATACCAGCAGACCCTGATCGACCTGGCGGGTTTTCCGGGAGTGAACCTAGAAGTGGTGGACGCACAACCGGTGGCGGTGCGAAGGCTCATTCTTCCCCAGCGCTCACTGGCCATCTACGACTGGGCTACTCCCGAGGCGGCCAGCGTCTGGAGTCGGATCGGCCTGGCGGCTGGTTCCAGCTCGGCGCGCCCGAACGGCCTGCTCTATCTCAGCCGCACCCGCTTCAATGAGCGGATTCGCGCCCAGGGAGGGCAGGCCCGCACTACCGTGGCGCGAGATCGGCAGCTCGATGAGCTGATGGATGGAGCCGGCTTTGAGGTGGTGTGCCCCGAAACCTTGGACATCACCACGCAGATACGGCTGGCAACGGCATCCAGGGTGATTGCTGGCCTGTCTGGCACCGCATTGCACCTCTCCGCCTTCGCCCCCACGGCCGCTGTGCTGCAATTTGGTGATGAGCGTTGGCCGAACAGTCTCGGCTTTGGACAGCAACTGGTCAGCGCGGCCCACGGACAGCGGGTGGCGCTGATCCCGCCGACGCTGGGTTCCCTGGCCGTGAGGCTTGCCGTTCGCAGGCTCGTCCGGCGCCGGTGACCTCGTCAGGAAGACGACTGTCCTAGGGCGAGGTCGGCGAGGTGACGGGCGTACCCCGTCATCGTGAACTCGGGGCTACCCACCGCCTGACGAGAGAGGTCGCCCAATCGCCTGCGTTCGGCCGAGTCCGCCAGCAGGTGCAGCGCGGCGTCGGCCATCGCCGCGGTGTCCTGATTGGGAACCAGCACGCCGCTGGCGGCTATCAACTCCTGGCTGCCGGTCGCCCCGTCGAAGCCGATCACCGGCACTCCAGAGTCCATCGCTTCCAGGACGGTGGAGGGGAAGGAGTCCTCGCGGGACGACATGAGGAACAAATCGGCCCCCGCGTAGTAGAGGCCCGGATCGTCGACAAACCCGGTGAAGACGAACCGATCCGCCACCCCGGCCGCCGCCAGCGGTGCCTGGGCCTCAGCCATCAACTCGGGCAGCCCGGGGCGGCCGACCCAGACCGCGTACGCCTCGGGGTTCTCGGCAAGGACCCGCGCGGCGGCCTGGGTGAACAGGTCGATGCCCTTGATCTTGATGGCAAATCCCAGGCCCAGGATGACGGGGGCGGACGGCGGGATGCCATGCGCCGCGCGGATGGCCGCGCGGGCCTCCACCTGAGCCTGACCCGCTCGGTGCGGGTTGGCCAGGTAGATTCCCTGATGGCGGATGACGGCGTTGGGAATGGGTTCGCCTAGGTAGCGGGCCAGGGAGTCGCGCACCACGGTGGAGGCGAAGGTCAAGGCCCGGGCGTTCTCTAGGGCGGCACGGGCGGGCGCCTCCGCCTTGACATGCCGCAGCATGGTGGTCATTTCGTTGATCACGATGACGTGATCGATCCCTGAGCGATGCAGGTAAGGAGAGAGGGCTCCAGTGGGGGTGCAGTTCCCGATGGCTAGGATGCCGGCACGCCGCGGAATCTCGTCCAGGAGACAGGTGATGGCGGAAGCATCGTCGTTCCTGAGGTCAAGCCTGCGCACCGGTCCGACAGCCTGGAACTGATCATGCAGCTCGCCCGGGCCCAGGGCGATGAACTCGACACAGTAGCCGAGCTGTTTCAGGCTCTGGCCGATTGACAAGGACAGCCGCTCTCCGCCATGGGGATGCATGTCATGGGTGATCACCACGGCCGTCGTGCCTGTGGCACCCGCTGAGGGAGGAACCAGTCCTGCCACGCGCAGGCCGAAGCTGGACGTGAGGATCGAGAGGGTCGAGGCCAGCAGGTGCCCCAGGCCGGGGACATATCGGGCCCCGGTAGAGATCAGATCGCTGTCGTCAAAGGCCAGGGCGCTCAAGGGCCCGAGCACCTCACCGCGCACCAGGAAGGAACGGACAGGAGTTTGCCCCGTATCGGCCAGGCCGAGACGGGCGGCCAGCGCCTCGCGCCACGGCGCAAGGTACTCGCGTTCGCCGCGCCGACCGAGAGCCGCAATTAGGCCGAGGCCGTCATCGCGCCCAAAACGAGCCTCGTGGCCGTAACGGACCAGGGCGTACGGGTCAGATTCTGACAGGTCCAAGCGGAGGACGAGATCAGACGGGGCAGAGCCTTCGGCCAAGGAATCGAGAATGCCAACCATTGCCTGTTCCCCACGCGGTACCGAGACCTGATCCGGGCGGACGGCGGCGGGCAGGGCCGCCCGCAACCGCTCAACCTGATCGGCACGCCCCAACACCGTTAGGGTGTCAGCGTTGAAGCGCGCCAGGACCTGCTCCCAGGCAATCTCGGGCGACAAGGCCTCCGTGGCGTCGATGAACACGCGCACGGTCGGCTCGGTGGGAAGGGGAGGTAGCGGGGTGGTCAGGGCCTGGGCGAGACGGACCGACTCGAGCCGTGCGTACCCATATCGCGCATCGGGTTCGATTTGCGCTCCCTCGGCCCACTCGTTCCAGGAGTTGATGAACACGAGGGCATCGTCTTCTCCCTTGGCTTCGGCGAGGGAACGCCGACAGGCTGCGGTCAGCCAGGTGGTGAACTTCTGGGGGCTGGAGTGCAGAAAGACCGACCCATCCTTGCCTCTTCGAGGGGTGTTGTCCCAAGACGGCATGGCGCCAGGGTAGATCCGGTGGGTGTTGCTGGGAGGGCCCACGGAGTTGGCGGCATACTCCCAGTCGCGATAGGCCGGTCCCGGCCCGAGCGAGGCGGGGCCCTCAATGCTCCGGTTTGGGGTGGAGCGCGGTGGAAACTCTGCTTCGGCGTCGAAACCGTACTCGGCCGGTGCCCCCGTGTTCGATGAACGCTGAAACACCAGGTGGAGTTCGCCGACCCCATTTTCCCGACAACGGTCGCGCCAGCGCCGGGCGGTGGCTGCGGCATCTGGGAGGAGTTCGGGCTTGTACACCAAGAGCACTGGTCGCCCATTAACCCGCAGGTAGCGTGGGTCGCGCAGATAGGGGCTGACATGATCGATGAAGGCTAGGTCGTCTTCAGGGCTGTGCTGCTGGGCGATCAAGATGTCGTGCTCGAGCCCATCCCAACGCCGCGTCCAGTTCTCATTGGCCCAGCAGAGCAGGAACGGGAAGTCGATGCTCGGGTCCTCTAGCCAGTTGCGCAGCGGTGCTTCGAGTAGGGTCTTGCCGCCGAACCAGTAGAAGTAGAAGCAGAAGGCGTTCAGGCCATATTTGCGGGCCAGGCTGGCCTGAGAGCGCATCACTTCGACATCCGCCAGGTCGTAGTAGCCGAGCTCGCCGGGCACCTGCGGCTGGTGGTGTCCCGAGAACAGCGGCCGGGACGAGCGCACATTGGTCCACTCCGTGAAGCCCTCGCCCCACCAAGTATCGTTTTCGGGGATCTGGTGAAACTGCGGCAGGTAGAAGGCGATGGCCCGAGTGGCGGTCCTGGTACCTTCGCAGGTGCGCCCACCAAGGGGGACAAACTCCTGGCGGGCGGTGGGCAGTGGTGGGCCGGGCACCGCGGGTGGGACCTTCCCTCTGCCATGGCCCTCGCGGAGAAAGTGCAGCAGGGCGCTGGTCTCGGTGCCCAGCGAGGTCCGGTGCGAGGCGCGGTAGGCCCGGGTGCTGAAATACGGGCTGGGGTCGCGCAGTTGGCTCTCGCCGACGGTAAGGAAGTGCGCGAGAGGATCAAGCCCGCTGGCTGCGACATCGGGGTAGCGGGCCACGTACCAGTCGGCGTCGAACAGGCCGGAGCGGAGGACGGCACGGCTGGCGGCGTCGATCATGCATTGGCCTGGCTGGGTGAACCCACGCGGGCGGCGGCGAGTTCCGCCGACAGGTGGGAAATGACGAGTTGCAGGTCTGTGATCTGGTCGCCCAGGCTGGCCTCCCGAGTTCGAGCGGCCAGGATCAGTTGGGTGATCTGACGATCCTTTGCCTCCAGTAACTGGTTCGCCATGCGTTGGCAGTCTGCGTGCGCCACCACTCCCGGTTCGCTCATTTGCCCAATGCCTTCCTGGTCACTCGGTCCGCCGTTCGGACGGGGGCGGTGATGCGCCAAGAAAGCGAGCGCCTCATCCGCCGCTCGGCCAGCTGGGCGGAGCGGGCGGCGGCCTCGGCGCGATTGACGCGCTCTGCGGTGGCAGACAGTTGACGCAGGGCGTCATCGCGCTCTCGCTCAACCTCGGCGAGCTGATAACTGAGGAGAATCAGTTGCTGACTCAGGTCGTCACGTCCCACGGCCGTCACACCTCTCGCGGTATCTTGTGGATCATCCCGGCGGCCACGGTTTTGTTGGTGGCCTCGTCGACCAGGATGAAGGAACCGGTCGCCCGGTTTTGCGGGTAGCGGTCAACAAACAGCGGCTGGGTGCAGCGCATCTGGACCCGGCCGATTTCGTTCAGCGCCAGGCTGGTCGCCTGCTCGTCGCGGTGCAGGGTGTTGATGTCGATGCGGTAGTTCAGGTCACGGACCACCACCCGCGCCCATTTGGTGGTGTGCTTGATGGCGTACTTCCTGCCCACCAGCAGCGGCGCGGCCTCGTCCATCCAACATATCTGGGCGTCGAGATTCTGGATCGCGGCCGGGGAGTTGTTGGGGCGGCAGATCATGTCACCGCGTGACACGTCTAGGTCTGTGTCTAGCCGCACCGTCACGGCCATGGGGGGGAATGCCTCCGCGACGGGGCCGTCGGCGGTGTCGATGGCCCCGATGGTGGAAATCAGGCCCGAGGGCAGCACCATCACCTCGTCGCCGGGTTTCATCACGCCCGACGCCACGGTGCCGGCGTAACCGCGGTAGTCTCGGGCGTCGTTTTGCTGGGGTCGGATGACGTACTGCACCGGGAAGCGCACGTCGACCAGGTTCGCATCGGAGGCCACGTGCAGCCGCTCCAGATGACTGAGCAGAGTCGGGCCGTCGTACCAGGCCATGTTCGCCGAGCGGGCAACGACGTTGTCTCCCTTGAGGGCCGAGATCGGGATGAAGGTGAGATCGTGGACGCGCAGCTTCGCGGCAAAGTCGGTGAACTCGGCGTGAATGGCGTCGAAGGCTTCCTCGGAGAAGTCGGCTAGGTCCATCTTGTTGATGCAGACCACAATGTGCCTGACGCCGAGAAGGGTGGTTAAGAAGGTGTGTCGCCGCGATTGTTCGACGATGCCCTTTCGAGCATCCACCAGAATAAGGGCGGCGTCTGCGGTGGAGGCTCCGGTGACCATGTTGCGCGTGTACTGGATGTGCCCGGGAGTGTCGGCGATAATGAACTTGCGGCGGGGGGTGGCGAAGTACCGGTAGGCCACATCGATGGTGATTCCCTGTTCCCGCTCGGCCCGCAGGCCGTCGGTGAGGAGGGATAGATCGGTGTAGTCATCGCCGCGATCACGAGAGATTTGCTCGACAGCGTCTAGTTGATCTTCGAAGATGGACTTGCTGTCGTACAGCAGCCGCCCAATCAGGGTGGACTTCCCGTCGTCTACACTACCGCAGGTAATAAATTTCAACAGGCTTTTCATATTCCCCCCTCTTTTTTTAATAGGCGCCTTATTACAAGATTAGCTCCTAAAACAATTGTAAATATATAAGCCATTATATTATTTATTATGGTAGGATATCCTTTTATGGCAAAACCATCCTGTACGCGATTCT
>WRIF01000045.1 GCA_009782865.1 Promicromonosporaceae bacterium | reverse complement strand
CGCCGGGGGCGATGACGTCGTCGTCCTGGCTGGCGGCGAGCAGGTGATCGCGAGAGAACGCGACCACGGGCAGTTCGTCGTAGAGCCGGATGGCGGACAGACCCGGGTGGCCGGCTGGCAGGCGGGCCAGGGCGGCATCGAGCGTGCCGGCGATGAGTTCGGCGGCCACGGAGTCGACGGCAACCTGCACCAGGTCGAGGGCGACGTCGGGCAGGCGCTCCCGCCACACCCGCGCCCACTTCGCCGGGCTGACGCCGGGCACGTATCCAAGCCGAAACGTGGTGTTCACGGCCACAGAGTACGCTTTGCCCATGGCCACCGCACTCTCCAGCCAAGTTCTCAAGCCCACCAATGCCGCCAAGCGGCTCGGTGTCTACCTGCCGGCCTGCCCGCCGGAGTTTCAGGCCAAGGGCACCACGCGCGGGGAACTAGACGAGATGGAGAAGAACCCGCCGCAGTGGCTGGAGACCCTGCGGCGCGACGGCCCCCACCCCCGCCCGGTGGTGGCGAGCCGGCTCGGCGTGTCGATCGGCGGCCTGGCCCGCGGCGGCGTCGATGAGGCGCTGACCACCGCACAGATCAACGAACTGCGCGAGGACCCGCCCGCCTGGCTCCTCGCCGAACGCGAGGTGGCCGCGCGCGTGCGCGCCGAAGAGGAAACGGCCGCCAAGCAGCGCAAGTGAACGCCCCGAACCCCACTACCCGCCTGCTCCTGACCGAGGCGCAGCGGCTGGGGCTCGACCTGCGGTCGGCCGACCTGGCGGTGATCGGCGACCCCACCGGTGAGATTGTGGCCGGGTTGCGCTCCCTGGGCGCCTCCCGGCTGCGCGTGCATTGTGATGAGATCACCGCCGAACGGGCCGTGATCGCCCACCTGGCCGCGGCCGGGGAGAAGGTGAGACCGGCCGCGGACGGCGGAACCTCGCCCGTCGTCTCTGAGGCGACGACGATGGCGGCGGCGGCGGCGGACGCCGCCGGCGCCTATCCCGTGACGGTCTATCGCCGCCTAGATGAGGCACTGCTGGCCGGGGTGCAGCTGGTGGTGCTGGCGCTGCCGAAGTCGCTGTCGGCCCTGCGGGAAGTGGCCGAGGTCACCGCCCGGCACGCCGCCGCCAACGTCACGGTGCTGGGCGCAGGCCAGGTCAAGCACATGACCCGCACCCAGAACGAGGTGCTCGCCGAGTGGTTCAAGGACGTCTACGCCACCTACGGGGTGGGCAAGAGCCGTGGCCTGGTCGCCCGCGGGGTACGCCCCGAGGCCCGCCGCCTCCGGCCCACCTTCCCCGTCTGGTCGGTCCTGGCAGAACCCGAACTGCAGTCGACCACCGGCCTGGACCACTTCACCGTCGTGGCCCATGGCGGGGTGTTCGCCGGGGCCCGCCTGGACCTGGGGACTCGCGCCCTGCTGGCCACCGCCTCCGCCTGGCCCCGGGCCAGGCGAATCGTCGACCTGGGCTGCGGAACGGGCATCCTGGCGACGGTGGCCGCCCTGCGCTACCCCGACTCACAGGTGCTGGCCACCGATCGCTCCGCCGCCGCCATCGCCTCCACCGTCGCCACCGCCCAGGCAAACGGCGTGACGGCGGCCCAGGTTGACCCCGCTGCCTCCCGGTCTGCACTGGGCGACCTCAACGGAGGGCGGCCGGAGGCGGCCGGGACGGCCCGCGTGACGGCGGTTCGCTCCGATGCGGGAGAGGACATCCCGTCGTCGTCGGCAGACCTGATACTGCTCAACCCGCCGTTCCACGACCGCACGGAGATCAGCACCGCGGCGGCCCAGGCCATGTTCGCGACGGCGGCCAGGACACTGACGCCGGGCGGCGAACTGTGGACCGTCTTCAACGGGCATCTGCCCTACCGGAGCATTTTGCGACGGGTGGTGGGGCCAACCGGGCAGGTGTGGCACACCCCCAAGTTCGTGGTGACCCGCTCCACCAGGGTCGCATAGTCGCCCACGAATACGCGCCGACCGGGGAGAACCCTTAGGCTTGGGCGTGTGATTGAAGCGAGAAACCTCACTAAGAAGTACGGCGACAAACTCGCCGTCGACCACATCAACTTCAAGGTCAATCCCGGCATGGTGACCGGCTTCCTCGGCCCGAACGGCGCGGGCAAGTCGACCACCATGCGGATGATCATGGGCCTGGACCGCCCGACCGACGGCACCGTATACGTCAACGGCCTGCCCTACGCCAAGCACGTCAGCCCCATGACCGAGGTAGGGGCCCTGCTAGAGGCGCGCGCCATCCACCCGGGCCGCTCCGCCTACCAGCACCTCAAGGTCCTGGCGGCCACGCACAGCCTGCCGACCTCCCGTATCGACGAGGTCATCGCCCTGACCGGCCTGGAATCGGTGGCCGACAAGCGGGTGGGTGGCTTCAGCCTCGGCATGGGCCAACGCCTCGGCATCGCCTCGGCCCTACTGGGCAACCCCTCCACCCTGATCCTCGACGAGCCGGTTAACGGACTCGACCCCGAGGGGGTGGCCTGGGTGCGCAACCTGTGCCGCTACCTGGCCGGCCAGGGCCGCACCGTCTTCCTCTCCTCGCACCTGATGAGCGAGATGGCCCAGACCGCCGACCACCTAATTGTCATCGGCCGCGGCAAGATTCTCGCCGACATGAGCGTCGAGCAGTTTGTGGAGACCGGCACCAAGCGCTACGTCCGCGTGGCCACGCCCAATGCCGCCGCGCTGGCCCAGGCCGTGACCAACGCCGGGGGACGAGCCGTCACGCCCGGTGGGACGCCCGCCGGATCGGCCGTCGACGGCGCGGTTGCGCACCTGGAGGTCTCCGGCCTCGATGCCCCTGCCGTCGGCGAACTCGCCCTGACCAACGGGGTAGTGCTCCACGAGCTCACCCCCATCTCCTCGACCCTCGAAGAGGCGTACATGGAGATGACGGCGGACTCGCTGGAGTATCAGACCCTCGCCCCGCTGGGCCAGGCGCCCGCCGTGGACGCCGACACCGCCTTCGCGTACGCCCCCGCCACCCCGGCCGCTTCTTCCGCCGATGTTGAAAAGGAGGCGCAGGCATGAGCGCCGTTATGACCGACGCCCTCGACGGAGCCTCCGTCAACTCCCCCGTAGCCAAGTACGTCTCCCGCTTCGCGGACCACAAGATCGGCTTTGGAAAGCAGCTGCGCTCCGAATGGCTGAAGATGTGGACGCTGCGCTCCACCTGGTGGATGATGGGCGCCACTGTGGTGTTGATGGCCGGGCTTTCCCTGCTCTTCGCGGGCGTGATGGACCTGGTGGTCAACGAAATGCGGGGCATGGGGGGCGGCGGCGCGGGTGCCGCCGACATATCCGAGATGTCCGTGGGCATCGTCATCGTGGTGCTCGGCTACCAGCTGGCGCAGCTGACCGTCGCCGTGTTCGCCACGCTGACCATCACCAATGAGTACTCCTCCGGCATGATCCGGGCCACCCTGTCCGCCACCCCCCGCCGCCTGCGCACCCTGCTGGCCAAGCTGGTGGTGGTCACGCTGACCACCATCGTGGTGACGCTGGTGGGCCTGACCCTCGCCTGGGCCGTGACGTACCCCCTGATGTCGAGCAACCACACCCTGGTCGACTTCTCGCAGTGGGATCAGGTGCGCTCGCTGCTCGGGACCGTGCTGTACCTGGTGATGATCGCGTGGATGGCGCTGGGCATCGGCACGCTAATGCGCGGTTCGGCGGGGGCCATCTCCACCGTCATGGGCCTGATCCTGGTGGCGCCGATGATCCTGGGCATGATCGTCATGTTCGCCCCGAACATCGGTTGGGTCGGCCAGATCTACCGCTTCCTGCCCTCCGAGGCTGGCCAGCAGATCGTCATGCAACTCGACGGCATGATGGGCCCCGACAGCGGCGCCATGAGCGTCGAGATGCTCTCACCCTGGGTCGGTTTTGCGGTGCTCGCCGCCTACGCCGTGGCGGCCTTGGCCGCAGGCGCGTGGAGCATGAAGCGCCGCGACGCCTAAGCCAACTCGTTGCCGCAGGCGCGTGGAGCATGAAGCGCCGCGACGCCTAAGCCAACTCGTTGGCCGCAGGCGCGTGGAGCATGAAGCGCCGCGATGCTTAGCTAAGCGACCCTCTGGTCGATGATGGCCTCCCCCGGTATCCGCTGGGGGAGGCCATCGTCATCTACTAGGAGGTTTCTGGGGCGGTCGGCGCCCTCTGAGATGAACGAGTCCGGCACGCGCCAGGGGGGCGTTTGGTGAAGGCGCTCCCGCCATCGTCGCAGGTGGGCGACAATTATCTTGCCTTGCACACCTCGCGCCGACCCCGCGTCGGGCCGACCAAATTGGAGAAAACATGAAAGCCCCGCTCCGCCGCACCCTGGCAGCCCTTGGAACTACCGTCCTGCTGGCGACGCTGGTCGCCTGCGACGACGGGGGCGAGGCCACCGCGCCCACCCCGGACGCCCCCGCGGCAGAACCGACCGAATCCCCCGAGCCAGACGAAGGAGAGGCCGACGTCGAGCAGCCGGAGGAACCGGCCGACAGCCCGACCGAGGCCCCCGCAGAAGAGGAAGAGCCCAGCGAGCCCGCCACCGGTGGCCAGTGGTGGGAGGGCGAAATCCTGGTGCGAGACGCGACCGGGCTCAACACCCGCCGCCTGGACAACGTGAGCACGGGGCGCCACGAGGGCTTCGACCGCATCGTCTTCAACGTTGACGAGGGCGATGGCGCCGGGATTGGCTGGTGGGTCGGCTACGTCGATGCCGCCTACGACGACGGCTCGGGCCTGCCCGTCGACGTTGAGGGCGACTTCATCTTCATGGTCCGCCTCTCCGGCTTCCGCCTGCCCGAGGACACCGACCCGCCGGTGACTTCCGGTTCCGGCGGGGGGGAATGGCTCACCGGCGTCATGACCCCCGGGGGCATCATCAACCAGGTGCTGCTGCGCGGCATCTTTGAGGGCAACGTCACGTTCTTCCTCGGCATCAACGGCGACACCCCGCCGGAGTTCAGCATCTACTCCCTGGAAGACCCGGCGCGCGTGGTGATCGACTTCGAGCCCTAGAAGGCGCCAGTCGGCTCGCGTACGCCTGGCGCGCAAGGAGATGGCCTGATCCCCTGGTCGGGGCTCGGGCCATTTTCCTTGCCGTGCCATCGCTCCGCGCTGGTGCCCCCTATGGACAGGGCCACTGTGGCACCACCACTTCGTGCTGGTGCCCCCTATGGACAGGGTCACTGTGGCACCACCACTTCGTGCTGGTGCCCCTATGGACAGGGTCACTGTGGCACCACCACTTCGTGCTGGTGCCCCTATGGACAGGGTCACTGTGGCACCACCACTTCGTGCTGGTGCCCCCTATGGGACTCGAACCCATACTGTGCCGATTTTAAGTCGGCTGCCTCTGCCGATTGGGCTAAGGGGGCGACAATACCAGGCTACCGGCGGGCCGGCGCGGCCGGGTAGACCGACGCGGCGATGCCGTCGAGAATGTCGTGCTCGGAGGTGACCACCTGGGTGATGGCGCCGCCGCTCTCGGCCACCACCCGCTCGATCACCGCAGACCAGACCAGCGCACCGGCGGAGATCACGTCGACCCGGCCCGGCTGCAGGGTGGGGATCGCGGCCCGCTGGACGCGGTTCATCGTCAAGAGTTCGGCGCACTTGGCGAGGATCACGCCGACGGGCAGCACCGCTCCCCCAACCGCCGCGCGGTCGTAGCGCTCCAGGCCCAGGCACATCGCCGTGATGGAAGTGATGGTGCCGGCCACCCCGATCAAGGTTCGCGCCTCCCCCAAGGGCACCGCCCCCAGCGCCACCTCCAGGCAGGCCGCTACGTCCGCCCGCGCGGCCTCGACCTCGGACGCGCTAGGTGGATCGCTGCGGAAGTACCGTTCGGCGAGCCGCACCGAACCCACGTCCATCGAGAGCGCCGCCTCCGGGGCCGCGGTTCCCAGCACCAGCTCGGTGGAACCGCCCCCCAGGTCCACCACCAGATGCGGCTCGGCTGGCGGGGGCCCGCCCTGACTGGCGGTGGGCAGGGCAGAGGTGGCGCCGACGAAGGAGAGGCGGGCCTCCTCAGCACCGGACACGACGTCAGGTGTGACGCCCAGAATGCTCCGCACCCCGTCGAAGAATGCCTGCCGATTGGAGACGTCGCGCGAGGCCGAGGTGGCGACGAAGCGGACATTGTCGCCCGGAACGCGGTGCTCGGTGAGGAGTTCGGCGTAGAGGCGACACTGGGCGAACACCCGTTCCAGCGCCTCCGACGCGAACTGGCCGGTCTTGTCCACGTCTTGACCCAGGCGCACCACGTCGGCCCGCCGCACGAGGTCCGTCGCTCGGCCCTGGTTTCGAGACGGCCGCTTCGCGGCCTCCTCAACCGGCGGGCGGCTCGCGTTAATCGCGGCCTCCTCATCCGACGGTCTGTCTGAGTCTGCGTCGGGCGACCGATCCTGGATGAGCAGGCGAATGGAGTTGGTGCCACAGTCGATGGCAGCCACGCGCCTCAGCATGTGCAGCGATCCCGCGACCACATGGGGCGCGCCAGTTCGAGGGCCTCCTCGCCCAGCGGGTTCACGCCGGGGCGAGCGAGGGCGTGTCCCATCAGGGCGTGCAGGCACTTGACGCGGGTGGGCATGCCCCCGGCGGAGATGCCGGCGATCTCGGCAACCTCGCCCAGCTCCGCCCGGTCGGCAAGGTACGAGTCATGTGCTGCCTGGTAGGCGGCGGCGAGTTCGGGGTCTGCTCCGAGGCGCTCTTGCATCTCGCGCATCACTCCGCTGGCCTCCAGGGTGCCGGCCGCCGAGGTGGCGCCGGGATGGGTGAGGTAGTAGGTGGTGGGGAAGGGCGTGCCGTCGGGCAGGCGCGGCGCCGTGCGCACCACCAGGGGACGGCCACACACGCAGCGAGCCGCGATGCCCACCACACCCCGCATCGGGCGGCCCAGCTGCTGCCGCATGGTGGCGAGGTCCTCCGGCCCGATGTCGAGGGGGTTATCCGGCACGGGATACTGAGTGCTGTCGTCCACGAGATCAATTCTCCCAGACGCTCGCACCGCTTCTGCAGCCGAGGAGCGGGCTGTGACCCATTGCCAGGCCGACGGCTCAGCGGACCTCCAGTGATTCGACAACGGCGACAAGTTCTGCGGCGTCAGCAGGGCGAGCCGGACCGGTATGCAGGTAAACCGAGTAAGCCGACTCACCGTCGTTCAGGTGGAGTTCGATCAAACTCCAACCATCGCGGCTCTCGGTGCACATGATCCCACTTTCGAGTCCCGGGCGATCAAACTCGAAGCAGTTGCGATCAACAAACAAGAAAAAGTCAAGCCAGAACTCGTTGGTCATCACGGGAGCACCCACAGTCCTTCCCATCACCAGGGAGAAAGCGCCGTCGCCGGACACCCAGGCCTGCGGATCACCGCCCATCCATTCCCGCTCGCGCTCGGCAAGAGAATCGGACGCGGGAGTTCCGGTCTCCAGGTCCGCCGGCACGGCTAGGCGCAGCGCACCAAACTCAACGGGCACGGTCGCCGCCGCGACCTTCGCAGCGGCCCACTCGGCAGCCTGCCCAACGCGCAGGCCCAACCCATCAACTCGTTGCGGCTGCGCGCGGTTCGAGCCAGCCAACGCAACTCCTGCCATGGTGAGACCCACCACAACTAGCGAAGCCAGAAGCGCGACGAGCGCCCTAGCGCTCCTGGGCAGAGGGCGCGTAGACATCCTGGCACAGTACCAGAATCGGATCGCGAAAGGGCCGCCCAGTCCCCCGGAGGAGATGGACGGCCCTTCGGCTGTGTTAGCTCAGCCCTTGAAACCGCGTGGGCTCAAGAGGGGCGTGGTCCGCCGCTAAAGCGGCGGCCCGCGCCTAGCCCCGCAAACGCGCTGGCGCCTGCCAAAGGGGCATGGTCCGCCGCTAACGCGGCGATCCGCGCCTAGCCCTTGAAACGCGCTGGCGCCTGCCAAAGGGGCATGGTCCGCCGCTAACGCGGCGGCCCGCGCCTAGCCCTTGAAACGCGGGAAGGCGTTGCGGCCGGCGTAAACCGCGGCGTCGTCGAGGGCTTCCTCGATGCGCAGCAGCTGGTTGTACTTGTTGATGCGCTCGCCACGGGCGGTGGCGCCGGTCTTGATCTGGCCGGAGTTGGTGGCGACGGCCAGGTCAGCGATGGTGGTGTCCTCGGTCTCGCCGGAGCGGTGGGAGGTCATCGTCTTGAAGCCATTGCGGTGGGCCAGCTCGACGGCGTCGAGGGTCTCGGTCAGGGTACCGATCTGGTTGACCTTCACCAGCAGGGCGTTGGCGGCCTGCTCCTTGATGCCACGGGCCAGCAGCTCGGGGTTGGTGACGAACAGGTCGTCACCGACCACCTGAATCTTGTCGCCGTAGGCGGCCACGAACGCGGACCAGCCCTCCCAGGCGTTCTCGTCGAGCGGGTCCTCGATCGAGACGATCGGGTAGTTCTCGATCATGGTGCCGTAGTACTTGATCATGTCTTCGGTGGAGTGAACCTCACCGTTCTTGAAGTGGTACTTGCCGTCGTCCTTGTTGAAGAACTCGGTGGCGGCCACGTCCATGGCGATGGCCACGTCGGCGCCCGGGCGGTAGCCCGCAGCCTTGATGGCGTCCATGATCAGGTCGAGGGCGGCCGTGTTGGAGGGCAGGTCGGGGGCGAAGCCACCCTCGTCACCGAGGCCGGTGCCGTAACCGGCCTTCTTCAGCACGTCCTTAAGGGCGTGGTAGACCTCAGCACCCATGCGCAGGGCCTCGCGGAAGGACTCGGCGCCGATGGGGGCGATCATGAACTCCTGGAAGTCCACGGTCGAGTCGGCGTGCGAGCCACCGTTGAGGATGTTCATCATCGGG
>WRIF01000044.1 GCA_009782865.1 Promicromonosporaceae bacterium | reverse complement strand
CACATCCACGAGCCGCTGGTACCGTCGATCTCCCTGCTTGCCCTGTGGCAGGCGGGGGTTCCCGTGGTGGCCACCTTCCACTCGGCGCAGGAGCGTTCGCGCGCCCTGCTGGTGGCCCACCCGTTGATGCGCTCCTCCCTGGAGAAGATCGCCGCCCGGATCGCCGTCTCCGAGGATGCCCGCCGCACCGTCATCGACCACGTTGGCGGCGACGCCGTCATCATCCCCAACGGCGTCTACACCGAGGCCTACCGCGTCGCTCGGCCCTCTCCCAAGTGGCAGGGAACCTTTGCCGGCCTCCCCGCGACCACCATCGGCTTCCTCGGCCGCCTCGACGAGCCCCGTAAGGGCCTGCAGGTACTGGCCGGCGCCCTGCCCGCCGTCATCGCCCGCCACCCTGACGCCCGCATCCTGATTGCCGGCCGGGGGGAACCGGTTCCCGAGGTGGCGGCCCAGCTGGCACGGTTTGGGCGAAACGTTGAATACCTGGGTGGCGTGTCCGACGACGAGAAGGCCGCCCTGTTTGCGTCGGTGGATCTGTACATTGCCCCCCAGACCGGTGGCGAGAGCTTCGGCATCGTCCTGGTCGAGGCGATGGCCGCCGGGGCCGCCGTGGTGGCCTCCGACCTCGGCGCCTTCCGCCGCGTCATCGCCGAGGGTCAGGCCGGAGCCCTGTTCCGGAACGGGGACGGCGAAGACCTGGCGGCGCAGATCTGCGCGGCCCTGGCCGACGCCTCGACCACCGCGACCCGGCGCGAGTTTGCGCGCTCGTGGTGCCAGCGCTTCGACTGGAGCGAGGTCACCAACCAGGTGGAGGCCGTGTACGAGATGGCGGTGGTCACCGACGAGGCCACGCAGCCGGGCCGCAGCCCCCTGGCCTGGCTGCCGTTGCGGGCGCTGCGCCGCCGAGGAGGCGATCATGAGTTGGGCTGAGATTGCCCTGATCTCGCTGGCCACCCTGGTGCTCATCGCCACGGCCTGCTGGCGCCGGGCCGGTCGCCTCGACCGCCTGCACCGCAAGGTGGTTGGCGCCCGGATCGCCCTCGACCGCCAGTTGGGCCTGCGGGCCTCGGCCGCCCGCGACCTGGTCGCCTCGGGGCTGCTGGACCCGGCATCGGCCATGGTGGTCTTCGACGCCGCCCATGCGGTCGAGGCGGAGCGAGATCACGGAGCCGTCACCCCCCTGGAGCAGCTCTCCCTGGCGGGCCTGTCCGAGGAGCGACTGCGCCTAGAGGGCGTGCTTTCTGCCGCCCTCCGCGCCGCCGTGGACGACGACGACCAGGCGACGGCCCCGGACGCCGCGAACGGTGACGGCGGCCCGGACGAGGCGCTGGACCTCGAGTCTGACCTGCGGGCGGTCTGGTTCCGGGCCCAGCTGGCCCGCCGCTTCTACAACGAGGCGGTGGCCCAGGCCCGGCGGGCGAGACATCGCTGGTTGGTGCGCCTCTTCCGCCTCGCCGGCCACGCCCCGCTGCCAGAACCGGTGGACCTGGACGACTCCCTCCCGCGCAACTGGGGCAACGGTGGGCGCTGAGCAGCAGGCCCAGGGGGCTCTCGGCCCCGACTGGGTGACGGCGCCAGACGGCGTCCGCTCGCGGCGCGCCGCCCGCGTGCTCATCCTGGACGACGACGGCCGCGCCCTGCTGGTGCGCGGGCACGACGCGGACCAGCCCTCTCGTTCCTGGTGGTTCACCGTGGGAGGGGGCATCGCCGCCGGGGAGACGCCGGTCGAGGCGGCCGCCAGGGAACTCTTCGAGGAGACCGGCCTGCGCCTGAGCCCCGCCGACCTGCAGGGTCCGATCCTCACCAGGGAGGGCCTGTTCCACTTCTTTGCGGAGACCTGCCGACAGGTGGAGACGTTCTTCTTGGCCCGCGTTCCGGCGGGCTGGGAGCCCTCGCAGGCGGGCTGGACCACGCAGGAACGCCACCTGCTCGACGAACTGGCCTGGTTCACCTCCGAAGAACTCCGCGCCCAACCCCGGGAGTACTTCCCGCGCGCCCTGCCCGATGTAATCGAGGCGATCGGTGACCGGTGGGACGGGAGCGTGCGGCACCTGGGACCCGAGGACGACGACGCGCCCGCAGGCTAACCCCCTCCGGGTGGCCGAACATCCAGCGACATCTCTGGGCCATGACGGGCCAGGCAGGGGCGGCCCGCCTAGGTTGAAAGTTAGGTGGTTCCACTGGGGGGCTGCCACGGGTGCGAAAGGTTCCTGCGATGAAGAGACTGACTAAGGCCGCCTTGGGGGCGGGCGCTGCGGTGCTGCTGCTGGCCGGGGGAGGCGCCACGGGCGCCTTCTGGGTGGCCTCTGGAAACGCCGGCGGCCAATCCCTGGTGTCTGGAACGCTCTCTGCCAGCGGATACTCCTGCAACGGCTGGACATACACCACGCCGACTGCGGACGCCGGCAATGCCGTCACCTCGGCGGGGATCGTGCCGGGAGACACCGTGCAGGCCGTCTGCTCAGTGACCGTCACCGGCTCGGGCGATCACCTGGATGTCGAGGCCGAGATCACGGTCAACGGTACGGTGGTGCCCTCCAGCGCGACGGTCGGCTCGGACACGGTGACAATCAGCACGGCCAACGCGATCACCACCGCCAACGGTGCCACGGCCAACTCGGATGGCTCCATCAACATGTCCGCCTCCACGGGTCCGGTTACCCTGAGCGTCACCGTCACGGTCGCCTATCCCTACGGTTCCGCCGGGGACGCCGGGCCGACCACCTCAGCGACGGTAGTCGACCTTTCCACCGCCGCGATCACGGTCACCCAGCTGGATCCGTCGACCGTCTCGTAGAGGGTGCTCCCATGCGACGCTTGCTGAAGCTTGGCGGGCAGGCGTTGTCGGCGGCAGGCCTGCTCCTTTGTGCAGGCATTCTGATTGCCGGGGTGCTGGTGCCGCGGGTGGCGGGTGCTACCGGGTACGAGGTCATGACCGGGTCGATGGTTCCCACCTATCCGCCGGGTACGTTGGTGGTGGTCCGTCCCGTCGATCCGGCCGACCTCGAAGTCGGTGACGTAATCACCTTCCAAGAAGACCCGAGCGACCCAGCGGTGGTGACTCATCGGATTGTCGCCAGGCAGGCAGCCAGTTCCGGCGGCCTGGTTTTCAGAACCAAGGGAGATGCCAACGACGATGAGGACCCGGTGCCGATCACGTCCCGGCAGATCCACGGCAGGGTCTGGTACACGCTGCCCTACCTGGGAAGGGTCACCGTCTGGCTGACCACCTATCGGCGTCAGCTGGTGTACCTCGGGTTCGCGGTGGGCCTGCTCGGCTACTCGGTCTGGCAGGTATGTGCCTGGCGCGCCGAGAAGCGAAGGGCGCGGGCCAGACACCTACAGCCCAAGCCGACGTAAGGCCAGGAGGGGAGGAGGGGAAACATGTGGCACTCAGTCAGGCTGCGACCCGTCAGGGCGGCGTTGCTGGCGCTTCTCCTTGCGCTGCTGGGACCACCCGCCCAGGCAGCGCCGGGAGACGCCGTGCTGCTGTCCCTCAGTCCCTCCGGCCCCTGGGCGCAGAACCTATCGACCTCGCCGTTTTCCTCGATGCCGGCCAAATGGGTGCCGGGGGACAGCGCCGCGGGCACGCTCTATGTGGTCTCCGCGGCCTGCACCGGCGTGACCGGAACCATCGCCGTGACCTATCAGGGCACCGGCCAAGACCTGGCGCAGGTGTTGAGCCTCACGGCTAGCCTCGATGGGTATGGTCCGGAGCCGATCGGCTCGACGTTCGCCATAACGGGTAACGAGATCCACAGGATCGACCTGACCGCCACCCTGCCCTTTGGGACGGAGGCGTCCACAGGGAACCAGTCTCAGGGCGAGGTGCTGGCCAATCTGACCGTGGTGGTGACCCTGAGTTGTCCCGACGGCTCCGAGATCACCTCGAGCGCCGATCCGTCCACCCTCTCCCTGGCGCCGCAGGCCCCGGCGGGAGTCGCGCCCTGGGAGGACTCCGCCGGCAGTGGGCACGCCACCTGGGTGTCAGGCCCGCCGACTCCGCCGCCCAGCGCGAGCCCTAGCGCGAGCCCAAGTTCGAGCCCGACCTCCAGCCCGAACTCCATCCCGGCCGGGACGCCGTCTCCGAGCCCAAGCCCGGTGGCGTCCTCATCGCCAACATTGAGTCCGACTGCCGTCCCCGGCTCAAGCCCCACCTCGAAGGCGACCAGCGGCACCATCGGCACAAGCAGCGCCGGGGGTGCTCAGACATCGTCTGCCGGCGGGTGGGTTGCCAGCGGCTCGGTTGGCCCGGCCTCCGGCGCGGCGGAGTCGATGCCACCAGCCGACCCGAACCTGCTGCCAGAGGTGACCGTGGTTGCCTGCCTGGTGTTTGGGGGCGCAGGCCTATGGTTCGCCTGGTTGGGGCGCCGTCGCGGGGCGGAGGTGGACGGTGAGTAGCCGCCAGCAGTATGCCGGTCGTCGCCGCCCGACCGCCGCCGAGGTTGACCGCGGCATCCGCCGCTCGCTGGTTTCCGGCGGCCTGGCCCTTGGGCTGGTGCTCGGAGGCGGAATCGCGTTCGGCTATTGGAGCCTGAACAGTGGGACCATCACCGGCCCAGGGGTGCTTTCCTCGGGGTACTACGACATGGAGGTGATCACTGCCGACGGGACGACATGGACGGGGGCCTCCTTCACCATCCCGGCCACCGAACCACTCGCCACTACCCCCTTGTTGCCGGGCCAGAGCGTCGTGGCACTGATTCAGGTGAATAGCCTCAGTTCCATTGACATGCCAGTCACCGTGACGGGCACGTTTGGCGGTACCTACGCGGCGTCGTACTCGGTCGGAGACATCCAGTACGGTCAGAGCACAAGCGGGAACACCGCGCCCCCCGGTTCCGACACGTGCGCCAGCGCCATGACCGACGGGACGTCCATCAGCAACGGCGGCAGCTTCACGCTGACGCCGGGGGCAAGTGCCTATCTTTGCCTGCAGGTAAACATGAACACGAGCGCCCCAGACCCCGGCTCTGCGCAGGGAACGGACATCGCCACCGTCACCTTCGAGCTCAGCTCGGTGCAGCCAGATCCCGGACCCTAAGGAGGCCATCATGGGTGCCACAAGTCGTCGGATAGCCTGCTCCGTGGCGGCGCTCACCATGCTGGCGGCCGGCTCGATCCCGGCGGCCTCGGCCTACTGGCAGTTGTCCTCGACCTCCAACACCTTGCCGTTGCTCGCGGGTATCGTGCCGCCGATCACCGTGACCTTCAACAACACCTTTGCCGGGGGGAACTGCACCGATAGCACGGCGACGCCGATGGACCTGTCCACTAACACGCAGGCCAACCAGACGCCATTTTCATTGCGGTGGGCACAGGACACCACCGGACTGATTCAGGGCTATCAGGTGACCATGACCCTCAGCCAAGACACCGGCAACCTTTTGGCCGCCGTGAAGTCCGATGGTTACGCCGGTTGGGCGTCAAATGAGCGGCCGACGCTATACGTCGGTGCTCAATGGCTCACAACCTCCGGGACCACCTACCTCCCACCGGGCGAGACTACCTACCAGTGCAACGGCACCACCGCGGCAAACCCTGGCCCCTTCACGCCGACCGGCATGACCGGCACCACCACCGCCACCAGCACCACCACCCCCAACGGAATGGGCGCCCCCACGGTGCCCGGCAACTCCACCACCTGGATCATCCCGAGCACCATTACCTATGCTGGCGGGACCACCACGGTGCCTAGCGGTTGCGGCCTGGCCGGTTGCTCGTGTGCCAATCTGACCGTTCCTGCTCAGAGCTCCCAGCCCACCGTGGGGGTGAGTTGGGGCGCCTCGTTTGCCAGCGGTTCGACGTTGCTCAACGGGACGTTGACCGTTTGGGCGATTGGCCCGGGGGGATGGTTGTCGACGCCGGTCACGATCTATTGGGCCGAGGCCTACGGGTCGCAGACCGTTGGCGGGGTCACCGGCCAGCAGTGCAGCACGCAGCAGATCGCGGGCTCGACCATCCCTTAGCAGGCGCCCCGCGAGAAGCCGTCGACCGTGACCGCTGCGGTGAGCGAACATCGTTCAGCGCCACCGGCCGGCCCCCCGCGAGCAGCGGGGGAGTTTCTCCCTAGACTCGAGGCATGAGACCCGTTCGGAGGGGAGGGGGGATGGCCATGGCGAGAGGGCGTAGAGACGCCCGCCGCGCAGGAGCCGCCCTAGCATTGGCGGCGTTGGTGACGGGCGCAGTGGCCTACACGGCGGCACAGGCACCTTCGGCCAGGGCGGCCTCGACCCTGGTTGTCCTGCCTGATGCCGGCTACCCCAACCTGGGGGTGTTCTTCCAGACCAGCACGGACGATGCCACCTGGGTGGCGTACAACGGTGCCGCGTGGACTCCCACCCAGTTGGACGGAACCCCGGTGTCGACGGTGGTGCCCGGCGACGAGTTTCTGTTCAACCTTTGGTTCCAGACCACCGTCTGCGTGGAACTGCAGGTCAACCCGACGGTCACCATTACCGATGATGCCGGCCAGGCCGACCCGATCCGCGTCAGCGGCACGGCGGGGCCGGCGGCGAGTTGGGTGTCTGGTACGGCGGTCTGGACCCCGCTGGACCCCCGCACGGAGTCGGGGAGCGACGCTATCTGGAACCCCCAGGCGGGGGCCACGCTGACCGGCACCTCCTTCTGGGTGTCGGCCGGAAGCGCCGGCACCATCATTCAGATTCAGATTCAGTGGCCGTTCACCAACACCGCCACCTTCGACCCGTCCGCAGCGGTGCCGGGCCTCGGCATCAACTGCATGGTCTACCAGCCGGTGTTGAGCAACGCGGCCCAGGCGACCGAGGGGACCAGCCTGCCGACGATCACGGGAACCGACTTTCAGCCGGGCGCGACGGTGGATGTCACCGTGTCAGGCAATGGGCAGACCTTCACGGAGGCGGTCACGGCCGACGCTACCGGGGCCATTAGCCTCAGCGTGGACACCAGTGAATGGCCAATCGGAACCGGCTACACGATCACTGCGACCGACACCATCTCGACGCTGGTCGCCTTGGGAGCCTTCGACATCGTGGCGGTCGCCGCTTCGCCGTCGCCCAGCCCGACGGCCACCCCCACTGTGACCCCAAGCCCTCCCGCGACGTCCAGCTCCCCTTCGACACCTGCTCCCACCTCAACACCCAGCACCACCTCAACACCCGACACCCCGACGCCCGACACCCCGACGCCCAGCCCCACCGGCTCGCCGGGTTCGACGACCTCGCCTGCCCCTACGGTGCCGCTGCCGGCCACCGGTGGCGACCTGGGCGGGCTGGCTGTCGCAGCCGCCTGCACCGTGGGCGGCGCCCTCACCGTGCTGTGGGCCCGCCGCAGGGCCGCCACCCGAGAGGCCTAACGGGCGGAGCGTGGGAACCTAGCCGTGATCATCCCGTTGTGCTCACTAATGATCATCCCAATCCGGAAAGAACCTGGAACCGGTTTGCGGATCATAGACGCCCACGGTGGTGTGAACCCAAAATTCCATATACAGATGGATAACATACCCGGTGCTATCTTCAAGCTCGTACACCAGCCAGGAGGCCGGTTCGTGCGGTACGGGGTCCATTCTGATTACGTCGATCAGCCCGCCCGTCACAGTAGCCCAATGGAATGTTTCTTCCACCCTGTATTCGAGCGAATGAGGTCTGGCGTCTGGCTGCAGGGCCTCTCTGATGACGTGCTTTGAGGCTGCTTCAAATTGTGCTACCATCTTCTGCTCCTCTAGGGCGATCTCTTCTTCTGTGATGACGGGTGGAATTGTGAAGGGTTCTGCGGGAAGGCTGGTTTGTGCCTCTAGCGTCGACGATGGGGTTACGTCTTGGGGTCGGAACATCATGGAGTCAATTTCGTGTGTGACGTAACTTGCATGGGAACAACCAGTCAACCAAATGACAGCAAGTGCCAAAATTATCGGAGCCTGATGGCGGTATGGGAAAGTCATGGTCATTTCGCCTGAAGACTCTGAGCCGGCGGAGCGGGAGGCACGCAGCGGAACTCGTCTGTCACGAGCCACTCGGGCTGGGCGGTAGGGAAGGTCCGGCGCGATCCAGGTATCTGAGCACTCCAGAGTCGGTCGAAGAGGTGGGCGTTGGCCTCGCTGGCGCCTGCCGGCCTATTGGAGGGACCGTCGATTGCTTGTCGGGCCCCGACCGTGATCGCCCCGTTTTGCTCACTAATGATCATCCCAGTCTGGGAAGAACCTGGAACCGGTCTGAGGGTCATAGATCCCTTCTGTCACGTGCATGCGGGTCATGTGGAGATGGATGATGTATCCGGTACTGTCTTCGACTTCGAAGATTCTTTCGCCGGGCCAGTCGGTTGGCAACGGGTCCATTCGGATGACATCGATCAGGCCGCCGGTCACGGTCGCCCAGTGAAATGCTTGGTCCACTGCGGATTCGAGCAAGTGAGGCTGGGCATCGGGCAACAAGGTTTCTCTGATGACTTGTTTTGAGGCGACCTCTGTTTGTGCTGTCATCTTTTGCTCCTCTGTGGTGAGTTCTTCCTTGACATTTACGGGAGGCATGACGGGAGTGGTGGGAGAGCGAGTGGTTCCCGTCTTTTCGGTTGTCGGAAAGGTAATTTCTTGAGTTTGAAGCAATATGGAGTACATTTCGAGTGCGGTGTGTTCCGTTCTGGAGCAGGAAACTATCATGAATGTCGATGCGCAGAGTATTGCTGCGACTTGGTGACGCCTGTTGAAACGCATGCTACTTGGCTTCGGGACTCTGGGTTGGCGGCAAGACGATCGTGCCCTCGAGGACGCAACGGTATTCATTGGCGGGACGCCAACCGGGGAGGGGGCGATAGGTACGACGCGAGCCGGGCATTTGGCTGCTCCAGAGTTCATCGAAGAGGCGGGCATTGGCCTCGATTATGTTAAGCGAAAATCCAGGAAGATCGTTGGTGCCCTGCCGGACCTTGGCTGCGATCATCACTATCTCGTCGCGCTTGCTAATGATCATCCCAATCCGGAAAGAACCTGGAACCGGTCTGAGGGTCATAGATCCCTTCTGTCACGTGCATGTGAGTCATGTGGAGATGGATGATGTATCCGGTGCTGTCTTCGACTTCAAAGATTCTTT
>WRIF01000043.1 GCA_009782865.1 Promicromonosporaceae bacterium | reverse complement strand
GGGCGGCGCTGGCCGGCGCGGCCAACCTGGGCGTCGAGCAGTACTGGAACCTTGGCGACATGGTGGGGTACTACCCGCGGGCGGCCGAGGTGGTGGCCCGCTGCCGGGAGCTGCCCGGCCAGGTGATTCAGGGCAATCACGAGCGGCTCTTGCGCGACGTCGCCGCCGGAACCAGGCCGCTGGCAGAACTCGATGCCAAGTACGGCCTGGGTCACCGCAGGGCGCTCGCGGACCTGCCCGCCGCCGATCTTCGTTGGCTTCTCGACCTGCCCGTTGAGGCGCAGCTGGTGGTAGACGGACTGGCCGTCACCCTGGTGCATGGCACCCCCGGTCACCCGGATCGCCGGGTCTACCCGGATGCATCCTTGGCAGAGTTCGCGGAGATCGTGGCGGGTCACCGCACCGCCTGGGCCGACCGGGAGGACTCCCCGCCGCCACGCGGCTGGGTCTTCGGTGGACACACCCACTACGAACTGCGCCATGACAGCGAGGATGTCACGGTGATCAATGTCGGCTCGGTCGGTCAGCCGCGCAACCGGGGTGGCCATGCGGCCTGGGGCCTGCTGGACACCGCCACCGGCGAGTACCTCCAGGTGCACACGCCCTACGACGTATCCGCGGTCGAGACCGAGGTGCGGGCGATGGGCGGCCCCAACCAGGCCTACCTGCTCGGGGTGCTGCGCCGGTAGGGATTAGTTCGCCTGATTCCGAGTTCCCTTGATCCTGGGGCTGCCTGGTTTCGGGGAGGGATCGGCGCCCGGTGGAAACGCGAACGGGCCGCCCCCTGCCGGAGCAGGCGACGGCCCGTCGTCAATTCCTAGTGACTATCGCTTGCCCGCGAAGGTCACATAGTCGCCAATCGGCTTGACCAGGTAGACGTTGTTCGGCAGCTTGTCCGAAGAAACGTAGCCCGGGGCGGCGTTGAGCACCGCGGGAATGCGGTTAATGGCGTTGGCGCAGGTCAACTCCACGGTGGCCGGACGGTTGACGTTGATGGTGGTCTCGGGCTCGCCGTAGAAGGTCCAGTCGTTGCGGTCGAAGTCCTCCGGGCCGTAGACCATTCCGACGCACTCGGTCTCCAGGGTGATGCCCTCCTTCGTCTCGGTGGTCACGATCGCGCGCATGCCGGTCGGCTGCCCGGCGGGAACGGTCATGCCGAGCGTCGACGATGTCAGATCCTCGTCGGCGGTGGTCGGAATGCAGACCTGGTGCTGCGAGATGGGGGTCAGGCCCAGCTTCGAGCAGAGCCAGCCGTTCTGGTTCCACATGTAGCTCGGCACAATCTCGCCGGACTCGACGAGGGCCTTCTGCTCGTCGGAGGACAGGCCGTTGTACTTGCCGATCTCCTTGTCAAACTCCTCGGCGCTGAGGCCGGCCCCGTGGCCCTCGGCCAGGGCGAGGCCGTAGTCCTCGACGTTGTATGACGAGGAGCCCTTGATCTTGGTGATGTGGTGCATCGAACCGGCGAGGGTGTCGATGAGCACGCCCCAGTACATGTCGGGGTAGCCGGAGCCGGAAAGGGTGACGCCGTGCTGCTTGGCGAGGGCATCCAGGCGTTCGGTCTGCACCGGCGAGGAGTTCCAGGGGTAGACGGCCTCCTCGGCAATCGAGATGGCCGAGACGCCGTTGCGGGCACAGGTGGCGAACATCTCCTCGATGTCGGCGATGGTCGAGAGGGTGGCGACGATGGCCACGTCCGGCTTGAGCTCGGTCAACAAGGCATCGGCCTTGGCGGCATCGGTGACGGTGACCCCGAGCGGGGCGGCGCCGATGATCTCCCCGATGTCTTTGCCGATGGTGGCCGGGTTGGCGTCGAGCGCCCCGACCACCTCACCGCCCTTTTCGATGATGTAGCGCATGAAGTAAACGCTCATCTTGCCGGTCCCGTACTGCACAACCCGTAGCTTGCGGTCCATCAGAGGTCTCCTATTCTCCGTCGAAGGTGGACGCTGGCAGCCTATCGCAGGCGACGACGCCCAGGAAGGGCCATGTTTGTCCGGGGTGGGTGGCCGCTGGCGGCGATCGGTTGCGGGCGGACGGAGGGGCCTTCGCGGTCGGGGTGACCAGGGCGGCTGGGGCGACCAGAGTGGCTGGATGACCGGGCGTGACTGGAGAGGCGGGAGGGGGCGGCTGGCTGAGCGGCCAGGAGTGCGCTTGAAAGGATTCGAACCTTCGACACCCGCTTTAGGAGAGCGGTGCTCTATCCACTGAGCTACAAGCGCCTGCAGACGAGCCTAGTGCATCGCGCTCGCGCGAAGGCACTATGGCGAGGCCAGGGTGCTTCTGAGGCGGTGAAACCGCTGATACCTGCCTGCAGACGAGCCCAGTGCATCGCGCTGGCGCGGAGGCGCGGTAGCGAGGTGAGGGTTGACTGGCCACTCGGGCTGCTGTGGGTGCCTGCACTGAACTCAACGCCAGAACAGTTGAAACATGGCGCTTCCGCTGCCCACGACGACGGCGAATGTTGTCTTGAGAACCAGTTTCTTGACGTGCTTGGGATCCGAGAAGGGTGCGGTTCTGCGTTGTAGGATGCTCAGTCCGATGGCAATGAGCAGTGGGAGCACCGCAAGCGGGAGCGCTCGGAAAGACCAGTACAGTACCAGTATGACTGGGATCCAGATCCAGACTGGGATCAGTGGAGCCACGCCATAGAAGATCAGGATCAGTAGAAGTGCCGCCAGGGGTGCCGCAGTGAGGGAGAGGGAGACGGTGGCCAGAACCTGGGCCACCTGTTCACGGTTGCTGGGTGACTTTCCCGGGGGCACGTAAGTGGGGTCGTAGTAGACGGGATCGTCCGGTACCGGCCAGCCGCCCGGTGGGTTGCCTGGGCTGGGCATCTCCACTTCCTCAGCAGGCGCGACGGCGCTGCTAGAGGTGTTCGGACGCACCCGAACACTATAACAGGAGACGGGTGAGGGTGTGGTCGAACTCATCTGGGTAACCACCGGATTCGGTTGTCCCGCCGGGCGGCATCGTCCAGGGTGACCATTCAGGCGTGGAAGGTGGCGGGTTTATGGGTGCGCGGCGCGGCATTCCGGGCCTTTGACGGTGTGCCGCCTAGCGTGGGCGCGTGAACGCCTTTCGCCGGAACCTCAAGCACGCCTCGATTTCTCCCGCCGAGGTGGCTACCGGCTCGGCTGTGCACCCGGCAGACGGCGAGGAGGCGGCCTCCCACCCTGGATCCCCCTTCCTCCCGGAGCACGCAGGGCAGGAGACAGGGCGCGACACCACGCCGCAGGCCGACCACGACGACGGCGCCGACCGGGCTGCCGAGCGGTCCCTGCTCGCTGAGGCGGTTGCCGCCTGGCGGGAGTCCCTCGCCCAACAGGTTGGCGCCTCCACCCTGGCAGATGTCACGCTCCTCGGCGACGCCACCATCGACCTCTCCGCGGCCCACCCCGGCGGGGTGGCGCAGCTCTACGCGGGCCGCACCACCCGCCTGAGCAACCTGGTCAGGGACAATACGCAGCTGCCCATCGCTAGCCGTCGCGCCCGCACCGTGCAGGCCCGCAGCGCCGAGCAGGCCGGCCGCTACGGACTGGCCCCCACCTATCTCGCCATCGGGCTGGCCACCTGGGTCGAGGCGCCCCCCGCCCCGCCGGCCGAACCTATCTCTGATGAGGTCATGGCCGAGTTCGAGCAGCGCATCCTGGCGGGGACCAGTCAGGCCACCCCCGACGACGGCCCCGCTACCCCCGCAGCCGAGGCGGTCACCCCCGACCTCGCCGTGCAGCCCGCCGCCGCACAGGCTGCCGTCGAGCACCCGCCAACCCAGTCCCTGCCGCTGGTGACCCAGGCAGACCTGAAGCCGTCGGCCGAGACGACGGGTGGACTCGACCCCCTCGACCCGCGAAGCGCCGCCCCCGGCCAGCCCCGCACCCTGCGCGCCCCGCTGCTGCTGCGCCCGGTGATGCTCACCCCCCAGGGCGACGACTTCGAGCTGACGCTCGAACATGCCGCGATGATCAACCCGGTGGTGGCGCGCGCCCTGCACGGCAAGGGCGTCTTCTTCGACCCCCTCACCCTGGCCGAATCCGCGTTCACCTCCGGCTCCTTCGACCCGCGCGGGGTGCTTGACTTCTTCGCCAGCCTGGGCCGCGAACAGCTGGAGGGCTACGAGCAGGAAGCGGCGGTGCTTGTGGCCTCCTTCGTCCACCCCGGCCAGGCGCTGGTCGAAGACCTCGATGAACTCGCCCCCGGCCTCGCCAGCCACGAGGTGGTGGCGGCCCTCGCCGGGGTGCCGGAGGCGAAGGCGGCGCTGCAGGCCCTGCAACTGCCGCCCATGCTCAACTCGGACCCGCTGCCCGCCTTTGAGCGCGGCGTCGGAGACCTCGACCGTCACAGCCGGTACCTGCTCGACGCCCTGGCCACCGGCGGCCACCTCTACGTCGACGCCCCGGTCGGCTCGGATGTGCCCGGCGCCGTCGCCGCCGCCGTCGCCGAGGCCGCCGCCGCCGGCCGCAGCGTGCTGTACGTCACCGGCCACCGCCGCGCGGCCGACTCCCTCCAGTCGCGCCTCGCCGCCCTCGACCTCGACGACCTCGTGCTCGACACCCCCCCGCTGCCCACCTGGCGGCACACCGTCACCAGCCGCCTGCTGACGGCCATGGCCGCCGAGGCCGAGCCATACGACGAGGCCGGCGTGACCAGCCTGCGGGAGAACCTGCTGGCCGCGCGCACGGCACTGGCCGAGTACATCGGCGCCCTCCACGCCCCCCGGCAGCCGTGGGGCGTCTCGGCCTACGACGCCCTGCAGGCCCTGGCGCTGCTCACCTCCCAGCACCCGACGCCCGCCACCGAGGTGCGCCTGCCGGTGAGTGTTGCCGTCGAACTCGGCGAGGAGCGTCGCGCCCACCTTGCCGACCGCCTGACCGTCGCCGCTGAGCTAGGGGCCTTCGACGCCTCCGCCGCCCAGAACGCCTGGACTGGCGCCGAGGTGCCCACCGCCGGCGCCGCCGCCAAGGCCCTGCAGCGCGTCACCCGCCTGCTGCAGACCACTCTGCCACAGCTGCGCCGCCACCAGCTGGTCGTCACCGAGGTCACCGGCCTGCCCCAGGCAACCACCGTTGCCGCCTTCGGGGACCAGCTACAGATGCTCGCCTCCATGCGGGCCACCCTCGACCTTTTCCACCCGATGGTCTTTGAACGTTCGGCCGTTGACCTGGTGGAGGCCACCGCCCCGCGCAAGGACCGTCAGGGCGGCCCCAAGCCCGGGTTCTTCGCCACCCGCCGCCTGCGCAAGCGGGCCAAGGAACTGGTGCGCCCCGGCGTGCGCCTGCCGAACCTGCATGCCGCCCTGCGGGAGGTGCTCTCCCAGCAGCAGGTGTGGACCAGGCAGGTAACGCGGGGTGGATGGCCCACCCTGCCCGAAGGCCTGGGACAAATCACCGACACCCACCAGGCCGTCGCCATCGACCTGGCCGCCTTGGACGCGGCGCTCGCGGGCACGGCGCGCGGCGCCGATCTGCTGCAACGGGAGTTCGGGGACCTGCTGAACCACCTGGAGGCCCTCCAGCGGGATGCGGCCGCCCTGGCCGACCTGCCCACGCGGACCACCGCCCTGGGCGAGGTGCACGCCGCCGGCCTCTCCGGGCTGGTCAGCGACCTGGGTCAGCGGCAGGTCCGCGCTCCCGTGGTCGCCGCCGAGCTGGAACTCGCCTGGTGGGGCACCGTGTTTGAGCACCTGCTGGCCGCCGACCCGGCCTTGGTGGATCAGACCGGGCCGTCGCTCGGCGCGCTGGCCCGCCGCTTCCGCGAGCTTGACCGGCAGCATGTGGCCTCCCTGTCCGCACCGGTGCGCGCCGCCGTCCGTGCCCACCTCGGCGTGGCCCTGCGCGACCACCGCGACTCGGCCGAGCGGCTGTTCGCCACCTTGATCGAGGGCGGGCTGACCACCCTGCGCGACCTGATGCATCGGCACGGCGAGATCGTACGCCGGCTGCGTCCCGTGCTCGTGGCCACCCCCACCCTGGTGCCGCACCTGCTCACCTCCGCCCGCCAGGTGGACCTCCTGGTTCTGGACGCCGTGCAGCATGTGCCGCTGGAGTCGCTGGTGCCCGCGATTGCGCGCGCCCGCCAGGTGGTGGTGCTAGGTGACCTTCCATCGGCATCGGGCACGGCGGTGGCCGCGCTGGCGTCCATCTTGCCGCAGGTCAGGCTGGCCGCGGGCGGCTCCCCACGCGATGCGGAACTCCCCCGCCTGCTCGCGAGCCACGGCTACTCCGCCTCCCTGCACCCGGCCCCGCTGCCCAAGGCCGCCGCCATGATGCGGTTCCACCAGGTGGAGGGCATCGGCATGCCCGCCGCCTCCGGCATGGTGGAGACCTCACCGGCCGAGGTGGATCGGGTGGTCGAGCTGGCGATCGAGCACGCGCTGGACCGCCCACGGGAGACCTTCGGGATCGTCACCGTGACGGCCACCCATGCCGAGCGCATCCGGGAGGCCCTCCTGGCCGAGGTGCGCGCCAACCCGGCCCTGGCCCCCTTCTTCTCCAGCACCCGCCCCGAGCCGGTGATCGTCGCAGACATCACGGGTGTGGCGGGCCTGACCCGCGACGAGATCCTGTTCACCCCCGGCCTGGGCCGCACCCCGCACGGGCGGGTGCTGCACCGCTTCGGGCCGCTCGCCGAACCTGGTGGCCAGGCCCTGCTGCTCGGCGCCCTGGGGGCCACCCGCCGCCGGCTCACGGTGGTTTCCGCCTTCTCCGGCGCCGACCTCGATGAGACCCGCCTCCACGGCGAAGGCCCCAAGCTGTTCCGGGAACTGCTGCTGCTGGCCGAGGCCCGCTCAGGGGTGATCGAGCCGGTGCTGCGCGAACCCTCCTGCGCCTTTGCCCAGCCCTCGGTGGATCGCCTCCTGGTAGACCTGGGCGAGCGACTGTGGCGCCTGGGATACCTGGTCGAGACCGACTTCGGCCTGCCCGACGGCGGGCGCCTTCCCCTGGTGATCGGCCACCCCGACCTGCCCGATGAGATGCTGGTGGCCGTCACCACGGACGACGACGCCTACGTGGCCGAACCCTCCATCCGAGTGCGCGACCGCCAGCGGGCCGAACGCCTCGAACACCTGGGATGGACCGTCGCCCATGTGTGGAGCGCCGCCGCCTTCCTCGACCCGGACGGGGAGGCCGAACGCCTGCGCCGCCTCACCCAGCGGGTGCGCGACCTGCGCCTCGGTGACGTGGGCTCCCCGGTCGCCCCGCGAGACGTGCCGGACGTGGACGACGAGGGGTTGCCCCACCCCGCCGAGGGAGCCGCAGCGGACACCGCAGGCGACGAACCGGCCCCGGTCGAGCCCACCCAGGGCGCCGCGGAAGAGACAATGGCAGACCCGGCCGCCCCATCCCCGGCGGCCGAGGACACCGGGCCAGATGCTGAAACCGGGCCAGACGGCGAAACCGTGTCAGATGGCGATACCGGGCCAGGCGGTGGAGAGGAGACCCCTCCCACCAAGTCGCCCCGTCGCGCGGTGCGCCCGGGCAAGGAAACGGCCTCGATTGCCGGGTTGCCGCGGGACGAGCGCGACGCGCTGCCGGAGACTAACGACCATCGACTGGCTGAGGATGTTCCCCCGCATTGGGGTAAGGGATAAGACATGACCGAGCAAGTGATCTCCGCGCTGCGGGCTGCGCTCAGTGGCGGGGAGGTCGATGCCACGGCGCGCCGCCGCGCCGAGTATTCCACCGATGCCTCGAACTACCGGGTGGTGCCAGGCATGGTGGTCTTCCCGGCCTCTCGGGATGAGGTGGTGGCCGCGCTGGAGGTGTTGCGCGCCCACGATGTGCCTATCACCACCCGCGGAGGCGGCACCTCCGTAGCCGGAAACGCGGTGGGGACCGGGGCGGTCATCGACTGCTCCCGCCACCTGACCAAGATTCTCGACGTGGACGCCGCCGCGCGTACGGCGCGCGTCGAGGCGGGGGTGGTCATGTCAGACCTGCAGGCCGCCTGCGCCCCGCACGGGCTGCGCTTTGGCCCCGATCCGTCTACCCAGAATCGGGCGACGTTTGGCGGAATGATCGGCAACAACGCCTGCGGCCCACACGCCGTCGCGTATGGCCGCACGGCCGACAATGTGGTCGAACTGGACGTGGTCGACGGGCAGGGGCGCCGGTTCATCGCTGGGAGCGGCGACCCCGACTTCCCGGCCGTGCCCGGGCTCGCCAGGCTGGTCAGGGACAACCTTGCCCTCCTGCGCACCGAGTTTGGGCGCTTCTCCCGGCAGGTGTCCGGCTACGGGCTCGAACACCTGCTCCCGGAGAACGGCTCCAACCTCGCCGCCGCGCTGGTGGGCACCGAGGGCACCTGCGTCACCGTGCTGGAGGCCACCCTCAAGCTGGTCCCGCAACCCGCGCAGCCCACGCTCGTGGTGCTCGGCTACCAAGACATGCCCGCCGCCGCCGACGACGTCCCGGCCCTGCTGGCCGTCGGTTCTGCGGCCGACGGCTCGGCCGCGCTGGCGATCGAGGGTCTTGACGCCCGCCTGGTAGACGTGGTGCGGCAGGCCCGGGGGGCCGCCGCCGTTCCCTCCCTGCCCGCCGGGGCGGGTTGGCTGATGATCGAGGTCTCTGGGCCAACCGCCGAGGCCGCGGCGGCCAACGGGGCCGCCATCGTGGCCGCCTCTGCCTGCCTGGACTCTGCGATCCTGCCGGCCGGCCCGGACGCCACTCGCATGTGGCAGATTCGCGCCGACGGCGCCGGCCTGGCCGGCCGGGTGCCGCCGCGCCCCGAGGACGAAACTTCGTGGGGTGAGACTTCCTCGGGCACTCAGGCTTGGCCGGGCTGGGAGGACAGCGCGGTTCCGCCGGAACACCTGGGCGCCTACCTGCGTGACCTGGAGGCGTTGATGGCCCGCTTCGGCGTCGACGGCCTGCCCTACGGGCACTTCGGGGACGGCTGCATTCACCTGCGCATCGACCTGCCGTTGGAAGACTCGGGGGAGGTGTTTCGCGTCTTCATGCGGGAGGCCGCCAAGACCGTCGCCAAGTACGGCGGTTCCCTCAGCGGCGAGCACGGCGACGGACGGGCCCGCTCAGAGCTGCTGCCGGAGGGGTTCTCGCCGGAGGCGATCGCCCTG
>WRIF01000042.1 GCA_009782865.1 Promicromonosporaceae bacterium | reverse complement strand
CGGATCGATCTTGGTGCCCTGGCAGGCGGCCAGGGTGCGCAGGGTTCCCCGGGCCAGGTCGGTGCCGAGCGGCAGCATGAAGCGGGCGGCAATGAGCGAGTCGCGGCCGAACAGCGTGTAGAACCAGGGGGCGCCGGCGGCCAGGAAGGTCTCGTCTGGGGCGAGGCCGGCCGTCATGCGCAGCGAGGCGAGATCGTCGAGGGACCGTCGCAGCAGCGGGCCGATGCGACGGTCGGTGGCGGTGATGCTGGGGGTGCGCCACTCCGGGGCTGGGTCCGCGGGGGCTCCGACCACGGCCGCAATCCGGGAGTGGGCCGTCCACGAGACGGTGAGCGCCTCGCCGGGCCGTACGGTGACGTCGGCCCGGAAGGTGGCGGCCTGGCCGTCAATGGACGCCACCAGGTCTGGGCTCACCAGGTCGACCACGCTGCCCTCCCGCTCAAAGCGGACGCCGGTGGGCAGTGGCCGGGGGGAGACTAGGGGCGCGCTCAGCCCGCTCTTGATCGTTTCGGTGCGGGCCAGATCGGAGGAGAGGGTCACGGTGAGTTCGCCGCTGACTGGTGCCTCGGTGGCGCAGGTCAGCGTGAGCACCTCGGTGACCTGACCCGGGAGCACCTCGCGGCGGCGAACCAGCATGGTGGTGGGGTCGGCGGTGCCGGTGTCGATCATGCGCAGGGCGTAGGTGGTCTCTGAGACGCCGGGGGCCAGCGGGCGCTGTCCGATGGTCTCGGGCTCCAGGCCGTCCACCAGCAGCAGCGCCTGATTGAGCACGCGCACATCGCCGTGATAGACGCCGGGCAGGCCCCCTGGGCGCACCTGGCCGTCGGCGGTGGTCCACACCTGGCTGGGGGCCATGAGCGTGACCTGAAGATCGTGGAGGAGGGGCTGCAGGGGCATCTCGGGCTGGTTCATGGGCGTCTTCCTTGCCTCCCGTCCGTTGATCACGGTTTGGACACGGTTAAGCCGAAGCGTTTGACATCCGGCCGCCTCATGCTACTTTATCGACATTGGAACGATCAAATGAACGATCCATCCAGATCGCGAGGAGGCGCAAGATGAGCAGTCGGCCGACGCTAGCCACCGTGGCGCGCGCCGCCGGGGTTTCACCACAGACGGTTTCCAACGTCATCAGCAACCCCCACCTCGTCGCCCCTGCCACCCTCGCCCGGGTCCAGGCCGTCATCGCCGAGGTCGACTACCGCCCGAACACCGCCGCCCGTCGCCTGCGTACCCAACGCTCCTTTGTGCTGGGCGTCCGCATGACCACCGACATGGACGGCATCAGCGGCTACGTGCTCGATCACTTCCTCCACGCCGTCACCGGCTCGGCCCAACGGGTGGGCCTGTCCGTAATGCTGTACGTGGCAGACGACGCCACCGCCGAGATGCGCATCTGGGACCAACTCCTGGCCGAAGGCGGCGTAGACGGGCTGGTGTTGGCCCACACCCACGCCGGCGACCCTCGCATCGGCTGGCTGACCGAGCGCCAGGTTCCCTTCGTCGCCTTCGGACGCCCGTGGTGCGACAACGGCAGCCGCGCCGACCTCGGCACCCACGCCTGGGTCGATGTCGACGGCCGCGCGGGCGTCCGCCTGGCCACCGAACACCTCCTGGCCGCCGGGCACCGCCGGATCGCCTTCCTCGGCTGGCCCAAGGGCTCGGGCGTTGGTGATGATCGCCTCGCCGGCTACAAGGAGGCGCTCGCGGCCTGCGACGACGCCCCGCAGGCCGTCGTCCTGCGCTGCGACGGCTCTGTGGCCGACGCCACCGCGCAGATGGCCCTCGCCCTGCGGGAGGCCGACCTAACCGCCGTCGTCACCGTTTCCGATGCCGTGGCCCTGGGCGCCCACGCCGCCATCCGGGAACACGCCACCTACGACATTGCCCTGATCGGGTTCGACAACACCCCGGTCGCCCGCGCCCTGGACATTTCCTCCGTTGACCAGCCGGTGGCGGAGGTGGCCGAGCGCTGCATCGAACTCCTGAAGCAACAGATCGACACGGCCCGTCGTCGCCAGGCGACGCCCGAGACTACGGCCGAACGGCAAATCGTCGTGCGGCCACGACTGGTTGAACGCTCCTCCAGTCGAACACCCATCCCAGCAGACATCGATTAAGGAGAACCCAAGATGTCGAACCGAAAGAATCGCATCCTCGCGATCGCCGCCACCGCGGCCCTAGCGCTGACGATTTCCGCATGCGGCGATGGCGGTGACACTTCCGCCGAGGCGCCCGCAGAGACGCCCGCACCCGCCGAAACCGAAGAGCCGGAAGAGCCCGCGGGAGAGGAGACCGCCGCCCCCGAGGGCGGTGCCCACCTCGACATCCTGATCGGCACCTCGGGCGACGCCGAGACCGCCTCGGTGCAGGCCGCCGTCGACGCCTGGTCGGCAGCCACCGGCCACACCGCCACCCTGCGCATCGCCACCGACCTGACCCAGGAGCTGTCGCAGGGCTTCGCCGCCGGCTCCCCGGCCGACGTCTTCTACGTCTCCACCGAACTGTTCCCCGGCTGGGCCGAAAACGGCTCCCTGCTCGCCTTCGGAGACCAGCTCGACGCCACCTTCTACCCGGCGCTCGAGGCCTCGTTCACCTGGGATGACACCTTCTTCTGCGCCCCGAAGGACTTCTCGACCCTCGCCCTGATCATCAACACCCAGCTGTGGTCGGACGCCGGCCTCGAAGAGGGCGCCTGGCCCACCACCTGGGACGAGTTGCGCAGCGCCGCCGAGACCCTGACCGCCGACGGCGTGGTGGGACTGAGCTTCGGCCCCGAATGGCAGCGCGTGGGCACCTTCATGGCCCAGGGCGGCGGCGGCCTGCGCGATGCGGCCGGCAACGCCGATGTCGACAACGACGCCAACGCCACCGCCCTCGAGTTCGTCGCGGGCCTGCTGGCCGACGGAATCGCCGCCTTCCCGAGCGCGATTGGCACCGGCTGGGGCGGAGAGGCCTTCGGCTCCGGCGCCTCCGCGATGACCATCGAGGGCAACTGGATTGCCGGCGCCCTGAACAACGACTTCCCCGACACCCCGTGGGTGGCCGTCGAACTGCCCGCCGGCCCCGGTGGCGCCATGGGCACCCTGCAGTTCACCAACTGCTGGGGCATCGCCGCCGACTCCACCCAGCAGGAGGCCGCCATCTCGTTTGTCAACTGGATGGTCCAGGACGCCCAGCAGATGCAGGCCGCCCGCGACTTCGGCGTCATGCCGTCGGTGACCACCGTGGCCGACGAGTGGGCCGCCGAGTTCCCGCAGTTCGCCGCCTTCATCCGCGGCGGCGCCTACGCCCAGGGCATGCCCGCCTTCCAGGGCGTCGCGGCCGTGATCTCCGAGTTCAACGCCGGCATCGAGGGCCTCACCACCGGTGACATCGCCTCGCTGCTTTCGCAGGTCCAGGGTGACCTGGCGGCGATCCAGCCGTGACCTCGCAGGCTTCAGCCGGGGCGTCGGCAGCGCAGACCACGCGCAGCCGACGCCCCGGCGGGGGCCGCCGTCGCCCCTTTTCCGGACGCCGCGGCGGACAGGCCGCCGCCGGCTGGCTGTTCCTTTCGCCCACCCTGATCATCCTCGCCATCTTCATGCTGGTGCCGATCATCATGGCCGTCTGGGTCTCCGTCTCCGACTTCAGTGGGAGAGGTAGCCCCTGGAGCGCGGGCTTCGTGGGGTTCGACAACTATGCCGCCCTGCTCTCGGGAGAGGGCCTCGCCTCTCGCCAACTCGGGCAGGCGCTGCGCAACAACCTTTACTACGTGATCCTGGTGGTTCCCATCCAGACGGCGGTGTCGTTGGGACTCGCGGTGCTGGTCAACCGCCGGATGATGCGCGGCCGCGGCTTCTTCCGCACCGCCTTCTACTTCCCGTCGGTCACCTCTTCGGTGGCCATCACCGTGGTGTTCCTCTTTCTCTTCTCCGCCACGGGCGCCGTCAACCGCGCCTTCGCCATGATCGGCGTGAACGCCCCCAACTGGCTGGCCGATCCACGCGGCCTGCTGCACATCGCCCTGGGCTGGTTCGGGGTTGACTCCGCCCCCGAGGCGCTGCGGGCCTCCCCCCTGCTGGGGGTCTCCTGGTGGGACTGGCTGGCCGGCCCCTCGGTGGCCATGTCCGTGCTGATGCTGATGGCGATCTTCACCACCTCGGGCACCTTCATGCTGTTGTTCATTGCCGCCCTGCAGCAGATCTCGGGAGAGGTCTCGGAGGCGGCCCTGGTGGACGGGTGCACCGGCTGGCAGCGGATGCGGCGGGTGACCATTCCCATGCTGCGCCCCACCATCTTCACGGTGATGACCCTCGGCCTGATCGGCACCTGGCAGGTGTTTGACCAGATCTACACCGGCACCCAGGGGGCGCCGGGCAACACCACCATGACCCCGGCCTTCCTGTCCTACCAGACCTCCTTCGTCGACTCTCGCTGGGGCAACGGCGCCGCCATCGCCTTCATCCTGTTTGTGATCATCGTGGTGATGACCATCATCCAGCGCAACATCTTGAAGGAGCGCGAGGTTCCGCGGCGCAAGCGATTCGCCACCCTGCGGGCCAAGGACGCCCGCCGCGGCGACGTCTTGGTGATCGAAGACGGCGTGGTGGTCGACGTCACCGCCGCGCGCACCGCCCCCGATGGCCAGCAGGAGGACGGCTCATGAGAATCGGACGCCTGAAGGTAGGCACGCTCCTGGTGTACGTGGCCCTAATCGCCATCACCTTCATCTACCTGTACCCGTTCGCCCTGTCGATTGCCAACTCGTTCAAGTACGACCCGGACGCGATGGCCAATCCACTGTCGCTGCTGCCAACCACCTGGACCACCTCGGCCTATGAGCGGCTCTTCCATCATTCGGACTTCCCCATCTGGTTCCGCAACTCCGCCATCGTGGCCGTCTCGGTCACCGCGGGCCGAGTGTTCTTCAACTCGCTGGCCGGCTACGCCCTGGCCCGCCTGGAGTTCCGCGGTCGGGGCATCGTCTTCTCGTTCATCGTCGGCATCATGGCCGTGCCAGGCGTGGTGCTGCTGATTCCCCGTTTCCTGGTCATCAACCAGGTGGGCATCTACGACACCTTCGCCGGCCTGATCGTGCCCCTGCTGGTCGACGCCACTGGGGTGTTCATCATGAAGAACTTCTTTGAATCGGTGCCGCGCGCCGTCGAGGAGGCCGCCCGCATCGACGGCGCCTCCACCTTCCGCACCTTCTGGTCGGTGGTACTGCCGATGGCCCGCCCGGCCGTGATCACCATCGCGATCCTGTCCTTCCAGGGCTCGTGGAACGAGCTGTCGCACTTCATCGTCGCCGCCCGCTCGCCCGAACTCATCAACCTCACCCGCGGGGTGGCAGGCCTCGTCGGCGGCGGCCTGGGACAGGGGACCCAGTTCCCGCTGCGCCTCGGGGCCGCCGTGCTCATGACGATTCCGGTGGCGATCTTGTTCTTCATCTTCCAAAGGCGCATCATGGATCAGTCCACCGGCGCCGTCAAAGAGTGACCCGCCCCCTCCTCGAAGGAACCTCGATGGCCATCCCCCCTGTCACCGCCGCTGTCACCGCCCGCCCGGGCCTGTCCGCCGACCCCGATTGGTATCGCAGGGCCGTCTTCTACGAGGTGCTGACGCGGGCCTTCGCCGATTCCGACGGCGATGGCACCGGGGACCTGCGCGGCATCATTGACCGGCTCGACTACCTGCAATGGCTGGGCGTCGACTGCCTCTGGCTGCCGCCGTTCTACCCCTCGCCCCTGCGCGATGGCGGCTACGACGTTGCCGACTACCTGGCAATCGCCGAGCGGTACGGCACCAAGGAGGATTTCGCCGAACTCATCGAGGAGGCGCACGCCCGGGGCATGCGCGTGATCATCGACATCGTGATGAACCACACCTCGGACGCCCACCCCTGGTTCCAGGCCTCGCGGACGGACCCGGACGGCCCCTACGGCGACTTCTATGTGTGGCGGGACACCGATGAGGAGTATGCGGACGCCCGCGTGATCTTCATCGACACGGAAGAATCGAACTGGACCTTTGACCCGGTGCGGGGACAGTACTACTGGCACCGCTTCTTCCACCACCAGCCCGACCTCAACTTTGAGAACCCGGCGGTGGCCCGCGCGATGATCGATGTCGCCCGGCACTGGCTGGACCTGGGAATCGACGGCTTCCGCCTCGACGCCGTGCCCTACCTCTTTGAGGAGGAGGGGACCAACTGTGAGAACCTGCCGCGCACGCACGAGTTCCTGGCGAGGATGCGGGCCGTGCTCGACGCCGAGTACCCCGGACGCATCCTGCTATCCGAGGCCAACCAGTGGCCGAGGGATGTCATCGAGTACTTCGGCACCGATCAGGCCCCCGAGTGTCACCTGAACTTCCACTTCCCCGTCATGCCGCGCATCTTCTACGCCCTGCGGGACGAGTCGGCCAAGGCCATCGTCGACATCCTGGAGGCCACCCCGCAGATTCCGGTCAAGGGCGGGCAGTGGTCTACCTTCCTGCGCAACCACGACGAGCTCACCTTGGAGATGGTCACCCCCGAGGAGCGGGCCGCGATGCTGGGCTGGTACGCGCCGGACCCGCGCATGCGCTCCAACCTGGGGATTCGCCGCCGGTTGGCCCCGCTGCTGGAGAACTCCCGCGCGCAGATCGAACTGGCACACGCCCTGCTGCTGTCCCTGCCGGGCAGCCCCTGCCTGTACTACGGCGACGAGATCGGCATGGGTGACAACATCTGGCTGGAGGATCGCGACGCCTCCCGCACCCCGATGCAGTGGACGCCCGACCGCAATGCCGGATTCTCCACGGCCGACCCGGGCAGGCTGTACCTGCCGGTGATCGATTCGCTGGAGTACAACCGACAGGCCGTCAATGTCGAGGCGCAGCTGGCCTCCCCAGACTCGCTGCTGGCCTTCGTCCGCTCAATCCTGGCCGTGCGCAAGACGGCCCCAGCCTTCGGCACCGGGGACTACCGGGGCCGCGCCGCCTCCCATGAGGCGGTGCTCGCCTTCACCCGCACCGAGGCCGAGACGGGGGAGACCATCCTGGTGGCCGCCAACCTCTCCTCGCGGCCCGTGGCCGCCACCGTCACGGTCGACGGCCACGAGGCGGCCGAGGCCACCTGCCTGTTCGGCGGGGCCGGTTTTGGGACGATGGCCGCCGACGGCACGCTGCCGCTGACGTTTGGCCCGCGCGGCTACTACTGGCTCCGGCTGCGCTACCCGCGGACCGGGCCCGCCGCCGTCATCCCTTGACGGAGCCGGCGGTCACGCCATGGACAAAGAACCGCTGGAGACCAAAGAACACCACCAGCGGCACCAGCATGGAGACGAAGGCGGCCGCCGTGACGAACTGCCAGCCGCCTCCGAAGTTGGTGACCAGGTTGGCCAGCGTCACCGGCAGCGGATGGTTTCCCGGCACCGGGCCGAGGAAGACCATGGCGATCAACATGTCGTTCCAGACCCACAGGAACTGGAAGATCACCAGGGCCGCCAGCGCAGGCACCGACATCGGCAGGATCAGCCGGAAGTAGACCTGCGCGTGGGAGGCGCCGTCAATCTTGGCCGCCTCCATCACCGAACCGGGCAGGCCGCCGAGGTAGTTGCGCAGCAGATAGATGGCAAAGGGCGGCCCGTCCCCCGTGTGGGCCAGCCACACCGCCAGAAAGGAGCCGGCCAGGGGCGTGCCGCGAAAGAGCCCCAGCACCGGAATGAGCGTCACCTGTAGCGGCACCACGAGCAGGCCGACCATTACCAGGAACAGGGCGTTGCGGCCGGGAAAGTCCATCCAGGCGAAGGCGTAGGCGGCAAAGCCGGCGACCATGGTGACCAACACCGTGGCCGGAATGGTGATGTAGAGCGAGTTCATGAACGACGTCCAGATGTTGTCGCGCTCCAACACGAACTGGTAGTTGGCCAGGGTGAAGCTATACGGGGGTGTCAGCGCCGTCCACCAGCCCGAACGGTTGGTGTCGGCCGCCGTGCGGAACGAGGCGACAAACAGGCCCAGGGCCGGGATCAGCCAGAGCACGGCCACCGACACCAGCAGGGTGTGGGTGAGGCTGCGGCCCCACGCCGACCCGTGATTGCGGGAGGAGTTCATCGCATCTCCTCTTGTTGCCTGAAGCGCCTGATCTGCAGGACCATCAGCGGCACCGTGCACAGGAACAGGAGCACCGCGACGGCGGCCGCCCGGCCCTCCTGCGTGAACTGGAACAGCTGGCGATACATCATGTTGGCCATGACCTCGGTGCCGAAGTTGCCGTTGGTCATGACGAAGACGACGTCGAAGGTCTTCAGCGCAAAGATGAGCACCGTGGTCATCACCACGGCGATGGTGGGCTTGAGCAAGGGGTAGACGACGTTGCGGAACACCCGCCACTCACCGGCCCCGTCTATCCGGGCCGCCTCGATCAGCTCGGCGGGAATGGACTTTAGCCCCGAGCCCAGCACGACGACGGCCAGGCCGGTCATCATCCACATGCCGACGATCACCAGCATGAGGTTGTTCCACGGCCCCTCGGTGAGCAGGGACTGCGGCTCCCCGCCGGCGGCGACGATGGCGGCGTTGATGGTGCCGACGCGAGGGTTGTAGTCGTACATGAGGCGCCAGATGACCCCGGCGGCCACGGCCGATATCGCCATTGGCAAGAAGATGATCGAGCGAACGGCCACCTCGTAGCGGACCCGGTCGGCGAAGACCGCCACCACCAGGCCGATGCCCACCACCAGGAGGGGGAGCGCCACGGCCCACAGGAGGTTGTTCCGCATGGCCGCCAGGCCACCAGCGCCCTCGGAGAAGAACCAGGTGAAGTTGTCGAGCCCCACAAAGCCGTCGCCCCGGCGGTTGTGCAGCGAGCGAACGATGGTGGCGATGGTGGGATAGACGAGGAAGACCGAGAGGAAGGCCACCCCGGGCAGGATCCACAGCCAGGGGCGCAGCCGCTCGGCCAGGCGGGGGCGCAGGGGGCGCAGGATGCGTTCCACCAGCAGCACATAGCCGCAGATGAAGGCGGGCGCCCCGCACAGCACCAGGATGCCTAGCGCCAGACGGTTGTTCAGCAGGTCGTTGACCATGATCGCTCCCCGGCGGCGGGCCCGCCGGCGGCGGGGGGCTTCCCGTGGGGGGGCGGGGCCCCGCCCGCGGGGGGGGCCCCCCCCCCCCCCCC
>WRIF01000041.1 GCA_009782865.1 Promicromonosporaceae bacterium | reverse complement strand
TCGTGCGCGCGAGCGCCCGCGTGAGGTCGTCGACGAGGTCGATCGACAGGTGGTTGGTCGGCTCGTCGAGGATCAGCAGGTGCGGGGCCGCGACCAGCGTGCGCGCCAGCTCGAACCGGCGCCGCTGCCCCACCGAGAGCTCCACCAGGGGGCGATCCAGGTCATCCTCGCTGAGCAGCCCCAGGGAGGCAATCGGCACCACCTGGTCCGGGTCCAGGTGGCCGCGGGCCAACAACCGCAAGACCTCATTTGCGGCGGCGGCGAAGCCGGTCAGGTTGCGGTCCAGCGCGGCCTGGGCGCCGTCGGCGGCGCGCCCGAGAGCGACGAGCCCCTCCAGGTCACGATCCACCACCGGGGTGTTCTCCTGCCCCACCAGGCCCCAGCGCAGGCCGGGCACGGTCTCCCGGGCGCCCCTGGCCAGGGGCAACGTTCCGGCCAGCGCCCCCAGCAGGGTGCTCTTCCCTGAGCCGTTCGGGCCGACCACCAGGAGGCGCCCCCCTGGCGGCACCACCACCCGCGTGCCGGGTAGGTCCAGGCGAACACCCGGGGCCACCGCCTCGCCGCCCGCTGCCCGATCCGACCCGTCCGGCCCCACCCGGTCACCCACCACCTGGGGGCTGCGCAGCTCGATCAGGGGCAACGCTAGGTTCCAGCCAGGGTCGGCAGTAGGCAGGTCTGGCAGCACAAAGTGGGGTGGGGGCGGCGGCAGCGGGACGGACTCGGCCTGGAGGCGTTCGACCAGCCGGTCGGCGGCCTTGACGTGAATCCGCGCGCGGGTGGCGCGGCGATGCTTTTGGGATCCCTTCGGGGGGCGCCACTCGTCGGACAGCCCCTCGTAGGTGGCATCGAGCCGCTCGGCCAGCGCCACCGCGCGCTTCCGCTCGGTGGTAAAGCGCTGCCGCCAACGGGCAAGGGCCTGCGCCTTGGCAAACCGGTACTCCAGATACCCGGGGGCGCCGTAAAGCACGGGAGAGCCGTCAATCGAGGGATCGAGGTCGAGGATCGCGGTGGCAACGTCGTCAAGCAGTTGACGGTCGTGCGTCACCAACACCACCCCGCCGCGCCATGCCCGCAGCTCCTCGGTGACGTATCCGATGGCGGCGGCGTCAAGATGGTTGGTCGGCTCGTCCAGCAGCAGCAGATCGGCGCGCTCCACCAGTCGCGCGGCCAGGCGCACCCGGTAGCGCTCACCCACCGACAGCGTTGCCAGCGGCCGCGCATAGTCGCGGCAGGCCCCTAGGCGGGTTAGCGCCACGTCCACCCGTCGGTCGGCGTCCCACGCCTCCAGGTGTTCGGCCCGGGCAAGGAGCCTGTCGAGACGGGCGGCGGCCGCCTGGCCGACGGAATGCCGACCGGTGGACTCGTGGCCGACGGGCCCCGGGCCGACAGACTCTTGGCCGGCGGGCTCGTGGCCGGCGGCCTCTGCCAGGGCGGCCTGCAGCTCCGTCTCCACGGCGCGCACCGCGGCCAGGGCGCCCTGCACCACGTCCCCCACCGTCTGCCCCGCCTCGGGCAACAGTTCCTGCTCGACCGTCGCCAGGGTGCCGACCCGCCGAATGGTCCCGGAGGTCGGCTGCAGGCCGCCGGCCAACAGGTGCAACAGCGTTGACTTGCCCGAGCCGTTCTCGCCCACCACGCCAAGCCGCGTACCGCCCGAGATGCGCACCGACACCCCACGCAGCACCTCGTCACCCGCCTCGACGGACCCAATGACGGTGGTCTGCCCGCCGGCGAGGCCGGTCGGGCGGCGGGTCCCCTGTCCGGTGATCGCCACCCGCTCGTCGTCGGCGCCCCGACCGGCCGCGCTGAACTCGCCTCGCTCGGCGGGCGCGGCCGGGTAGGCAAAGGTGACATCGCGCGCGATCAACTGCATGCGCCCACCCTAGACCGCTGGCCGCAGACCTCTGGCCGCCTGCCGAAGGTCTCGCGGGCCGGCCGGTAGGGTTGGGGCCATGACCGACATGACACGCGCCGACGGCCGCACCCCTGACCAACTTCGGGAGATCAAGTTCACTCGCGGCTGGTCCGCGCAGGCCGAAGGATCGGTGCTGGTGGAGTTCGGGGGCACCCGGGTGCTGTGCACGGCCTCGTTCACCGAGGGCGTGCCGCGGTGGCGGCGTGGCTCTGGGCTCGGCTGGGTCACCGCCGAATACGCGATGCTTCCGCGGGCCACCAACACCCGCAATGACCGCGAGTCCGTCAAGGGCAAGGTTGGCGGTCGCACCCACGAGATCTCCCGCCTGATCGGCCGCTGCCTGCGCGCCATCATCGACGTCTCGGCCCTGGGCGAGAACACCATCGTGCTCGACTGCGACGTGCTGCAGGCCGATGGCGGCACCCGCACCGCCGCCATCACCGGCGCCTACGTCGCCCTGACGGACGCGATTGCGTGGGGGGTCAGCCATGGGCACGTCCGCCGGGGGGGCAAGGTGCTGACCGACTCGATCGCCGCCGTCTCCGTCGGCATCGTAGATGGCGTCCCCGTGCTCGACCTGCCGTATGTGGAAGATGTGCGCGCCGAGACCGACATGAACGTGGCGGTCACCGGCTCGGGCGAGTTTGTTGAGGTCCAAGGCACCGCAGAGGGGGCGCCCTTCAAGCGGGCCGAGCTCGACGCCCTGCTCGACCTCGCCGCCGCTGGCTGCGCCCGGCTCACCGCACTACAGGCCGCCGCGCTGGCCGAGCCACTGCGATGACCGCACCGACGTCCCGTCCGGCCCTCCCCCCCGGCGCTCGTCTCGTCTTGGCGACCCACAACCCCGGCAAGCTGGCCGAGCTCCGCGACATCCTGCGCGCCGACCCCCGCCTGGCCGACCTACCCGCTGAGGCGGTCATCTCCGCCGCCGACCTCGGGGTGGCGGCCCCCGTCGAGGATGGCGCCACCTTCGAGGAGAACTCGCTGATCAAGGCGCGCGCCCTGGCTAAGGCCACGGGCCTGCCCGCGGTGGCCGACGACTCGGGCCTGGCCGTCGATGTGCTCGGCGGCGCGCCCGGCATCTTCTCCGCCCTCTGGTCCGGCAGGCACGGCGCCGACCGGGAGAACCTGGAACTGCTGCTCGCCCAGTTGGTGGACATTCGCCGGCCGGCGCAGCGGAAGGCCGGCTTTGTCTGCGCGGCCGCCTTGGTAACGCCCGCGGTGGGGGCGACGGCGGGCAGCGAGGTGGTCTGCCGCGGGGAGATGCGCGGCACGCTCCGCCTCACCCCGGCCGGCGACGGCGGATTCGGCTACGACCCGATCCTGGTGCCCGACGAACAGGCGGCCAACGCCGACGGTAGTCCTGGCACCCGCACGGCGGCCGAGCTGACGCCGCAGGAGAAGAACGCCATCTCTCATCGCGGGAAGGCCTTCCGTCAGCTGGCGGGCTTCATCGCGGAGGCCCTCGATGCGTGACCTTCCGATTGGGGTCTTCGACTCGGGCGTGGGAGGACTCACCGTCGCCCGTTCCATCCTCAACCGCCTGCCGCAGGAGCAACTCCTCTATGTGGGCGACACCGCGCACTCCCCGTACGGCCCCCGCCCGCTGGCGCAGGTGCGCCGCCTCGCGCTCGACGTCATGGACCGCCTCGTCACCGACGGGGTGAAGATGCTGGTCATCGCCTGTAACTCCGCCTCGGCGGTGGCGGTGCCCGACGCCCGGGAGCGCTATGAGGTGGGCATGGGCATCCCGGTCCTGGAGGTGATCCGCCCGGCCGCACGCCGCGCGGTGATGACCTCCAAGTCAGGGCGCATCGGGGTGATCGGCACCGAGGCGACCATCGACTCCCGCGCCTACGAGGACGCCCTGTCGGTGACCCCCGGGGTCACGGTGACGACGCAGGCCTGCCCGGACTTTGTGCCCCTGGTCGAGCAGGGAATCACCACCGGCCCCGAGGTGCAGGCCGCAGCGCTGCGCTACCTTGAGCCGGTCAAGGAGCAGGGGGTTGACACCCTGGTCCTTGGCTGCACCCACTACCCGCTGCTCTCCGGCGTCATCTCCTATGTGATGGGTGAGGAGGTGACCCTGGTCTCCAGCGCCACGGAGACCGCCAACGACGTCTACCGGGCCCTGGCCGCCCGGGACCTGCTTCGCCCCGCCACCGCGCCGAACCCACAGCACCGTTTCCTGGTCACCGGCGACACCGGGTCCTTCCAGGCGTTGGCCCGCCGCTTCCTGGGCCCCGAGGTACAAGGGGTCGAATCGGTCTAGGGCTCGAATCGGCCTAGGGTTCAAATTGGCCTGGGGGTCGCACGCAGACGGCCCCGTCTCCCGCCAGGCGGCGGTCGCGCGCCTAGATTGGGCCCATGGACTCGCATCGGCTTCGGCTGTCACCGAGCGCGCGCGCCTCGACGTCGTTGCTCACCGACAAGTACGAGCTCACCATGTTGCAGGCCGCGCTCGCCGAGGGCACCGCCGAGCGCCGCTGCGTGTTCGAGGCCTTCACCCGGCGCCTGCCCGCCGGGCGCAGGTATGGCGTGCTCGCGGGGGTGGGCCGCTTCCTGGAGGCACTGCCGACGTTTCGGTTTGGCCCCGCGGAACTCGAGTACCTAGCCCAACACGAAGTGGTCAACGCCGAGACCATCGACTACCTGGCCACCTACCGCTTCCAGGGTGACATCCGCGGCATGGCCGAAGGAGAGGTGTTCTTCCCCGATTCGGTGCTGATGCAGGTGGAGGGCACGTTTGCGGACTGCGTGTTGATCGAGACCCTGCTGTTGTCGATGCTGAACTACGACTCCGCCGTCGCCTCCGCCGCCTCCCGCATGACCTCCGCCGCGAAGGACCGCCCCTGCCTGGAGATGGGGGCCAGGCGCGCCCACGAGCAGGCCGCCGTCGGCGCCGCGCGGGCCGCGATCATCGCCGGTTTCGCCGGAACCTCGAACCTGGAGGCCGGCCGCAGCTACGGCGTCCCGACCATCGGGACGGCCGCGCATGCCTTCACCCTCCTGCACGACGACGAGGCATCGGCCTTCCAGGCGCAGGTGCGCTCCCTCGGGGTGGGCACCACGCTGCTCGTAGACACCTACGACATCTCCGCCGGGGTCGAGAACGCGATCAGGGTGGCTGGCCCCCACCTGGGCGCGGTGCGCATCGACTCCGGCGACCTCGGGGTGATGGCGGTGGAGGTTCGGGCGCAGCTCGACCGGCTCGGTGCCTCCGGCACCAAGATCATCGTCACCTCAGACCTTGACGAGTACGCCATCGCGGCCTTGGCCGCGGTGCCTGTAGATTCCTATGGCGTCGGGACCTCGCTGGTCACCGGCTCGGGCGCCCCTACCTGCGCGATGGTCTACAAGCTCGTCGCCCGCGAAAACTCCCAAGGCGTCCTTGAGTCCGTGGCCAAGCACTCGACGGGCAAGCCGTCTGCCGGGGGACGCAAGGCCACCGCCCGGCGCCTGGACGCAACGGGCCGGGCCGTCGAAGAGATGGTGGTGGTCGGACCAGATGAGGCGGTCCGGGCCTGGCGGCCCGCCGCGGACCAGCGCCCCCTGCACGTCCAACTGGCGACCGCCGGAGCGGTGGATGCCCGCTGGGTGGGCGAGGCCGGCGTGCGCAACGCCACTGCCCGCCATGCGGCCTCGCGCAGCGAACTGCCCCGGGGGGCTCGCCGCCTCTCCAGCGGCGAGCCTTGCATCCCGACCGTGCGGACCGTGCCCTAGGCGGGCTCGTCCTGGCCGTTGTCGGGGTTCATCAGGCCGTCGTAGATCTCCTTGCACGCCGGGCAGACCGGGAAGTTCTTGGGGTCGCGGCTGGGGCCCCAGACCTTGCCACACAGCGCAATGACGGGCTTGCCCATCACGGCCGACTCGGTGATCTTCGCCTTGCGCACGTAGTGGGCAAAGCGCTCGTGATCGCCGGGCTCGGCCGGCTTGACCTCGGGGCGTTCCAGGACGGCGGTGCCGCCGGCGGGCTGCGTCACGTCGGGCGCGGTGGGGGCGCCAAAGGGGTCGGTCATGTGGAGATTCTACTGCCGCGGAAAGTGGGTCGGCCAGAAGATAACCTTCGCCCGTCTCGGCACAGGAAAAGGCCCGCCGGACCTGCCCAGGTCCGGCGGGGCTTATGCCCCCTTTTTTGGTGCCGTCGCCTCGACGGCTTTGCCCCTTCCTCGGTGGGCCGCTGCCCCAGCGGCCCTGCCCCATCGGGTCGCTGCCCCAGCAGCCCTGCCCCATCGGGCCGCCGCCCCCGGCGACCCTGCCCCTTTGTGGGTTGCCGTGCCCCCGGCAACCCTGCCCCGCATGGAAGATCAATTGACCACGCCCGTGCTGGTCCGGTCCCGTGCCACCAACCGGGCGAAGCGCTGTGGCGAGTGACGCTGTGACGAGGGAGCGTCGTAGTGAGAAGGCGTTGTGGCGAGAAAGTGCCGTGGCGAGAAGACGTTGTGGCTAAAGGGCGTCGTCGTGAGAGGGGGTCGCGCGGCGTCGGAGACCAGAGGTAATGAACCGCTGACTGCCTAGGGGCGGTCCGCCCCGTCGTCGTCAACCGCCTGAGGGGTGGCGGTTGCGGCCTTGCTCGAATGGCTTGCCCTCTGTGGTCGTCTGCTGGCCGATGTGGCCCTGCCTGGCGGCCTGGGATACGGACTAGTTGCAGCTGCCGGCGTTGATGGCGGCGGCGATGGCGGCCTGGTCGGCGGTGAAGCCGTAGTTCTGGTAGGAGAGACCACCGAAGAAGGTGTCGGCGTAGGCGTCGGTGACGGCTTCGAACGCGCTTCCGGCGATTTCCGGGGTGGCGGTGCCGCAGATGGCCTGGATCTCGTTGTGGGCGGCTTCGTGGCGGACGACGGCGATGGTGGTGTCGAGGCCAAAGTCGATGATTGCAGGGTTGACGCGGATGACGCCGGGCTCTGCCGGGGAGAAGGCGCCAGCCTGGCCCTGGGTGTCGCCCCAGTGGATGGTGACGTTGTGGAGGGCGGCCTCGGCCTCGGCGGCGTCGCGGATCGAGGTGGCTTCGTCAACGGGAGCCTGGGAGGCGTCGTCGGAGACGGTGGTGTTCAGGGTGTCGTCGTTGGCCTCGACCGAGGTGGCCTCGACGGAAGTGGTCTCGACGGAAGCGGTCTCGACGGAGACGGTTTCGACGGAGACGGTTTCGGTGGTGGCGGTGACGTCGGTGTCGGCGACAGCGGAGATGACCTGAGCGGCGGGAGCGACTACAACGGCCTGGGCCTCGCCCTGGGTGGTCAGGGTGAAGATGGTGGCGCCGGCGACGATCGCGGCGGCGGCGGTGACGATGGCCTGGGTCTTGGTGGTCTTGAACATGTTCCCGATCCCCTCAGATGCGGTAGTGCTGTTCGGGTGGTTCCCGATGACCTAAAGGTAGGGACGGAGAAACCGTTTTTTGGCAGGTTGGGCAAGGGCCCGACAGGTGCTCGTGAACCGTTTTCGTTTGGCAGGTAGGGGAACTAACAAACGTCCGTAGAACGGTTTCATCGGTCCGTAGAACGGTTTCGGCCGGCAGGTAGACCGCTTCTCGGGGTTGTTGAAAGCGTTTTCAGGGCTGCGTCCGGCGGCCCGCGGGACGCCCCCCGGTTCGCGCCGGGGCCCCGCTCAACGTTTTCGAGAGGTTCCCTAACCGATTTCAGGGCCGAACCAAGGGGTCTCGAGGCCACAGCTAACGTTTTCGCAGCCAACTGCCGCCCGAGCCCAGGCGTGCTCAACGTTCTCGACAAGGTTCCCCACCCGCGTTCAAGGGCCTCCCAACCGGTTCCAGGGCCACGTCCAGCGGCCCGCGAGGCGGCGCCCGGCCAACTCCGAGGCAGCGATCAACGTTTTCGGGAGGTTCCCCAACCGGTTTCGGGGCCGAACCAAGGGGCTTCGAGGCCACAGCCAACGTTTTCGCAAGCCAACTGCCACCCGAGCCCAGGCGCGCTCAACGTTGTCGACAAGGTTCCCCGCCCGCCCCTCGAGGGCCTCCCAACCGGTTTCAGGTCCGCGCCCAGCGGCCGACGAGACGACTCCCGGCCAGCTCTGAGGCCGCGATCAACGTTGTCGAGAGGTTCCCTAACCGCTTTCAGGGCCGAACCAGGGAGTTCCGAGGCCACGGTCAACGTTTTCATGCCACCTCCGACGCCCAGGCGGGGCGCACTCAACGTTCTCGACAAGGTTCCCCACCCGCGTTCAAAGGACTCCCAACCGCTTCCAGGGCTGCATCCAGCGCCGGCGAGACAACTGCCGGCCAGCTTCGAAGCGGCGGCCAACGTTTCCGCAGGCCTACTGCCGCCCGGACCGAGCGTGCTCAACGTTTCCGAGAAGGTTCCCCACCCGCCTGCCGGCGGTTGCCTAGCCACACCGAAAACGGTTCCAACCGTCCCCTGGGCTGGCAGCGGCGCTTTCGCCCCCGCCGAAATCGCTTTTCGTACCAATGGAACCGATTTCCCTGCCGCCCCAGGTCTTTCCGGACGGCGTCCCGAGGCCGCGTCCGTGCCCTTGGGCGCAGAAGCAAAGCGTGTTCCGAGCCCCAGAGGCGCCCACCGAGCCCGGCCTCTCCTGACTTCCTGGCACCTGACACCTGACACCTGACACCTGACACCTGACACACGATGCCCGACGTTCCACACCCCACGCTCACGCCCGATGATCGCATCCACGAAGTCCGGCTGAGCGGGCAGACCGCCAGGCGGCTAGCCCAAGGGACACCTGGGGCGGCTCGTCTGAGAGGATGTGGCCATGTTCATCCACAAAGTCCGCGTGGTGGGCAACTCGGGCTCCGGCAAGACCACCTACGCCTGCGAACTGGCCCGGCGGCTCGGCGTTCATCACATCGAACTCGATGAGGTCTTCTGGGACACCGACTGGCAGCAGGCCGACGATGCCACGGTGACACGGCGCCTGTCCGCCTTGCTGACGGGACCAGCGGCCACCGGCTGGGTGGCATGCGGTAACTGGAATGATCGCCTGGCGCAGATCGCCGGCCCCCTCGACGATGCCGACGTCATCGTCTGGCTCGACTACTCGCGCTGGGTGATCATGCGGAGGGTAATCGGGCGAACCCTGCGTCGGGCGGTGACCGGACGGCCGATCTGGCACGGCAACCGAGAACGCCTGTCCAACCTGTTCAAGTGGAACCCGCAGGACAACATCATTCGCTGGTCGTGGACCGAGCACACCAACTACCGTCGCCGTTACTCGGCACTGCGGGCCAGCGACCCCCGGGTCATTCGACTCACCAGCCCTAGGCAGGCCGCACGCTGGCTGCGATCCGCCGCGG
>WRIF01000040.1 GCA_009782865.1 Promicromonosporaceae bacterium | reverse complement strand
CTGCCCCGTCCGCGCTGATCGTCGAACCGGGTGCGCAACCATCAGGAATGGTCACCAGGCGGCCGTAGAAGATCTCCAGGCGAATCGTGATGTCATGCGTGCCCGCGGCGCCACCCAGGTCGTTCAGGTCAACCCCAAACCACCCCGTCACCGGCGTGCCGGCAGCCACCGGCAACTCCGCCGGCATGTCCCACTGCCCGTACAGGTTGGTTGCCAGGTTCAACGCCGGGCGCACCGGCACGTTCGGCAGGCGAAACTCCGCCAGTTGGGCCAGGCCACCACCGGTCTCATCGTCGACGGCCACGAAGGCGGCCGTGCGGGTGGTCATCAGCACGCTGGTGCCTGAGGTCACCGCCGTGAACCCCACCCGCACCGAGCCTCCGGCCGCAAGGTCCTCGCCGGCCAGCACGCAATCCAGCCTCGCCCCATCGGCAGACAGGCCGGAATCGGCGGGCGACGCGGAGTCGGCACCGGACGCCAGGCCGCCAGACAGCGCGGTGCCGCTAGAAAGCGCCGTGCCGTTGGAGAGCGCAGAGCCCGGGGCGCACTCATCCGGCACGCCCGCAAAGGTGCCATGCGTGAGGTCGACCCGCACCAGCACGTCCGTAACCTCCCCGTCACCGCTGGTGTCGGTCAAGGAGACTTCAAACACGCCGGGGACGCTCGCCCCGATGTCCACGGGATCGGCGATTACCCCCAACGGTCCCAGCGGCACCCCATCGAGCCAGTAGGCCAGCAGGCTCGCCGCAAAGGCGGACGCAGTCGCCTCGTCGAGGACGCCGTCCTCCAGGCCCTCCACCTCGCCGGAGGACGCCTCCACTGCGGGATGCTCTGGCGCGGGAGACTCTGGCGCACCCGACGCCGGCGCCACCAGGGTGGCACCGACCAGAGCGAGGGCAAGAACTCCCAGGGCGCCCCGGCGGCGGGTTCGACGGGTCCAACTGCTGGGGCGGGCGGCTAAACGGATCACGATGGCTGCTACTCCTTGCAAACCCGCACACGCGGCTACGCCCTACCAGGCGGGTTACTTTGTAAAGATACCGAGTCCCCGGCGGAAATCACCGAGAGGGCGCCAGTATCTACCATGAGGCAACGAAGTGGCGGCCGTTTGTCGCACATGATGCGTCAGGCCTGGCACACGATGCCCGACATTTCGCTCGTTTTGCGCAGGACGAACGTCCCAGGCTCGCCCGCGGCCACGGCACCCTTGCCGGCCCGGTGGGCCGACGCCTAGCCGCCAGCCCGCCGGACAGCCCCGCCCCGCGAGACAAGCAACAAAAGAGGGCAGGCCCCGGTTTCCCGGGAGCCTGCCCTCAAAGACCTAGTCGATGGCCTGCCTAGTCGATGGGAGGCAGCCCACTCAACGCCTCGGCGCGCAGCGCGCTCGGGGTGCGGCCGGTGGCCGCCTGCACGGCGCGCCGCAGGGCCAGTGCCGAGCCGAAGCCGGTCAGCACGGCCAGCTCATCGAGCGAGGTGCCGGCGTAGCGCGGATCCTTCAGGCGCAGCAGCACCTGGTCAACCCGCTTGGCCTGCACCAGCTGCGAGACGGACATCTTCTCGCCCTCAAACAGGCGCTGTAGCGAACGCTTAGACATGCCCAGGTGGGTGGCCAGGGTCGACGGACCAAGGTGCGGGTCGGCGTAGTGCGTCGAGATGTAGCGGACAACGTGCATGCGCTGGGAGCGGCGGTTCCAGTCCCCGCCGGAAGGCACGGCCAGGGTGGATACGGTGCCGGAGAACAGTGACTCCAACGAGTCGGTCACCTGCGCCCGGACGGCCGGGGTCAGGTTGTCCACATCCTGCCGGAGCAGGTCCAGCGCGAAGGCGGCGAGCGCCGACAGCAGGGCGGTCTCCGAGCCACCGACCACAAAGGGGGCCGTCTCGGGCAGGCCGACCAGGGCCTCATTGGCCAACGGCACGTCGATGCAGACCACTCGGGCCGGGCCGGAGGCGGTGTACGAAACGGGAATCCAGCCCAGGATCAGGGCGCCATCACGGCGGCGCAGGGTGGCGTGCTCGCCATGCAGGGCGTCACCGGTGCGCAGCACCACTTCGCCGTCGAGCACCACCAGCATGCGCAGGGTCTTCTCGGTGCGGCCAAAGTTCGAGGCATCCGCCTCGAAGCGCAGCGCCGAGTGCACCATGTACGAGACGTCGAACGAGCCGAAGCGCGCGGTGCGCGTCTGCAGGTGGAAGTCGTCCGGGCGGGCCGAGGTGGTGATCAGCGAGGTGAACTGGGCGAGGTCCTCGGCGCCCTTCCACTCCCGCACGCTAACGGCCGAGCCGGAGTCCGGCTCAAAGGGGCACCCCTCGGTGAGGCGCTGGGGTCGCTGCAGGCGGGCGCCGGCGAGGGCCGGGGAGGTCCGCCGAATCGAGGGGCGCGCCATGGTGTTGGCAAGAGTCATCAAAGGTCCTTTGCTCGGGTTCCGTCATAGCAAACCCCCTCCAGGGGGCACGCTGGCGCGCATCGACCGCCACCTGAGTATCGCATTTGGCGCGCATGAGTAGTTATTGGGGCTAGAGGGGTGTCATCTGCGACGATACTTGCAACGCTCGGTGGCGTTTCTGGTCACTCTGCGCGCCCGCCTTCGTCGCCGTCAGGCCTGCGCGGCCCGGCCCGGCCAGACGGGCCGCACCCACCCCGTCCCGGCGGGCCACGCGGGCTTCGACTCCGGCCAGACGCAGGCCAGACGCAGGCCAGACGCAGGCCAGACGCAGGCCAGAGGCTCGTCGGCACAGCAAAAAGCCCGCCCCTGCCGGGACGGGCCTCGCTGGCGTGGCTACTTCTTGTTGCGACGCTGGTGACGAGTCTTGCGAAGCAGCTTGCGGTGCTTCTTCTTCGCCATGCGCTTGCGGCGCTTCTTGATGACGGAGCCCATGTGGCCCTCCTGATAGTTAGAACTTAAGGCGTGGAATTTGCCGGTCCACCGACCAACAGAAAATGTCCAGCACCGAGAATACCCCGCCTGCGCGGTGGTGACGAAATCGGTGCCCGTGGTTGCCCCAACAACCTGTCGTCCGCCGGTCAGGGCGATGGGCCTGGCGCGCCGCAGGCGGCGGGCCAGATTACAATCAACGCCGCCGGAACGTGCCCAGGAGAGGAATGAGGTCGATGGCCAAGGTATCCGCCCTTCCCTGGCGCGGCCCCCGCCAACCTGGCGGAGAAGGTGGCGCCGGGACATCGGGCATCCTGCGCGAGTTCATCGAACGGCAGGCCCGCCGCTCCCCGGCCCGGCTAGCCGTCGTCGCCTTCGCGGGCGTCTGCGCCCTGTTCACCCTGCTGCTCCTGGCCCCGTGGGCTAAGGCGGGGCCGGGGACGGCCTCCTTCACCGAGGCCCTGTTCACCGCCGTCTCCGCGGTGTCCATCACCGGCCTGACGGTGGTGGAGACGGGCACCTTCTGGACCACCTGGGGACTGGTGGTGATCCTGATTGCGATCAAGGTGGGCGGCTTCGGCGTGATGACGCTGGCCTCCATCCTGGCCCTGGCCGTCTCCCGGCGCCTGGGCCTGACCCAACGGCTGCTGGCCGCCTCCGAGACCAAGACGGATCGCCTGGGAGAGGTGGGGTCGCTGATTCGAGTGGTGCTGGTCACCACCACCTCCCTGGAGCTGATCGTCGCCTTGATGGTGTTGCCGCGCCTGCTGTCCCTCGGAGATTCGGTTGGCACCGCACTCTGGCACAGCCTCTTCTACGGCATCTCCGCCTTCAACAACGCCGGGTTCGTCCCGACCGCCGGGGGGCTTGCCCCCCACGCCGGTGACTGGCTGCTTGGCCTGCCCCTGGTGATCGGTGTGTTTGTCGGAGCCCTCGGCTTCCCCGTGATCCGCAACATCATCCGCACCCGAAGGCGGCGCCGTCCCGCCTGGCGCCGCTGGTCGCTGCACACCAAGCTGACCATCGTCACCTCGGCCTCCCTGCTGCTACTCGGCTGGGTGGTGATCCTCGCCCTGGAGTGGACCAATCCGGGAACCTTCGGCCCCCTAGGGGTGAGCGAGACCCTGATGGCGGGCCTACACTCCTCGGTCATGCCCCGCTCGGGCGGGCTCACCACGGTCGATGTGGGTTCGATGCATTCCAGCACTCGCCTGGTGACCGACGCCCTGATGTTTGTCGGTGGCGGCTCGGCCTCCACCGGAGGCGGCATCAAGGTGACGACCCTGGCCGTCATGCTGCTCGCCATCCGGGCTGAGTCCCGCGGAGACAAGGACGTCGAGGCCTACGGTCGGCGCATCTCCCGCGAGACGGTGCGCGTGGCCATCGCCGTCGTCTTCCTGGCCGCCTCGGTGATCCTGGTGGGCACGCTCACCCTGCTAGAGGTGGCCAGCGTCGATCTGGATGCGGCCCTGTTCGAGGTACTCTCCGCCTTTTCCACGGTGGGGCTGTCCACCGGCATCACCCCCTACCTGCCGACGGCGGGCAGGCTAGTGTTGGTGGTGCTGATGTTTGTGGGTCGCGCCGGCATCATGACCTTTGCTGCGGCCCTCGCGCTGCGTCAACGACGCCGGATAGTCCGGCTCCCAGAAGATCGTCCCCTCATCGGGTAAGGAGTGATATGCGCAAGCAACGGGTCTCCGTAGCGGACGCCGGCGTGCTGGTACTTGGCTTAGGAAGGTTCGGGCAGTCGATCGCCGCCAAGATCGATCAGCTGGGCCTTGACGTGCTCGCCGTGGAGAAGGACCCGGCATTGATCACGCAATGGTCGGGCAGGCTGCCTCTCGTGCAGGCCGACGCCGCCAATCCGGAGGCCCTTGAGCAGTTGGGGGCAGGCGACTTCCCCGTGGCGGTGGTCGCCATCGGCACCGCCCTGGAGTCCTCGATGCTCGCCACCGCCAACCTCGTCGACCTGGGGGTCCAAGAGATTTGGGTCAAGGCAACCTCGGTGAAGCATGGCCGGATCCTGCAGCGGATCGGCGCGCACCACATCGTCTTTCCTGAGCAGGACGCGGGCGCCCGGGTCGCCCACCTGGTCTCCGGCCGCATGCTGGATTTCATCGAGCTCGAAGACGACTTCTCCATCGTCAAGATGCGTCCGCCGCTGCAGATCTGCGGCCGCACGGTCGGAGACATCGACATCGAGGGCCGCTACGGGGTGCGCGTGATTGGCGTCAAGTCGCCGGGCAAGGAGTTTGTTTACGTCAACCGCCGGGTGGTGGTGAGCCCCGAAGACCTCATCGTGGTGGGAGGCCAAAGCGGCCGCCTGGAGGCCTTCGCCGCCCTCGGTTGAACCCTGCACCGAGCCGAACGCTAAACTCCGTCACCGTGGTGTTCGACGCCGGGCGGGCAAAACGGATCCGGGCTGTGCACCCCGCGCGGGCGGTACCCGAGCGCCGCAGCATGGCCGAGCAGGTCTGCGAGGTACCAGATGACGGACAGCCACATCTCGGTGCCCTGCAGGCCGGGGGTCGATCCCGGCCCGGCCCCCCGGTCGGCGCCCGGCTGGGCGAAGCCGAAGCCCGTCTGCTGCCACATTTCCAGCGCCAGGGCGAGCAGGCGCCTGGCGGTGGCGGTGATCTCGGCCTGGCGGTGGGAGGTCTGTCGGCCGGCCAGCCACAGGGGGTGGACGACGTCCAGAACATTACAGGCGTTTAGGCGGCCGGCGGCGAAGTACTCCGGGTCCTCGCCGTGGCGCAACACCGCGTCGATCAAGGCCCGCGGGTGCGGCAGTGGGCGGTCGAACTGGGCGTAGGTGCCGCGCGTTGCCCGATAGGCGCCGTTTACGAGCTGCAGCAGGTCGCCTCCCGCCCCCGGCCTGCCCCAGGCGCCGCTGAGGGGGTCGGCGTTCGCGTCGAGCCACGCGAAGAGCGCCCCCAGCAGTTCTTCTGCCTGCCCGGCGGCCTCCCCCCCGGCCGCGAGGTTCCAGCGCAGCCCCGTCCCGATGGCATCCAGCAGGTGCCCGCAGGCCCAGGCCTCAGTGTCCCACGGCAGGCCGGCCAGCTCCCCCGCCAGCCGTTGCGGCCGGTAGGAGGCCAAGGCCTGCACTGGCCGAGGGAGACGGTCACCGAGCAGGTCGAGGGCGTAGCCGACGGTGAGCAGGTGGTAGTTGACCTCGCCGTCGTACAGGTCGGCAACCAGGCCGGGACGCTCGAAGGGCAGCGGCAGGCCGGTGGCCGGTTCCTGGGTTCCCCGCAGGAGGTCCCTCCACTCGGGGAGGCTGCGCTGCGGCGGGCACTCCAGCCCGGCCAGGTCAGCCAGCTCGATCGCGTCGCACTGGGCGCGCAGGCTGGGCGGCCGGCCGGGCTGATCGCCAAACAGGCGGGCCTCTTCGTTCCAGCAGTCGGCCAGCAGGCCCGGGATTGCCTCCCTGGCGGCCTCCCCGAAGGCGCGCAGGGTCTCGGCCAGCGGCTCCTCCCGCGGGCCGCCCGGGTCACGGCGCCACCGGATGAACCTGGCGGGATTCCCCGCCACCACCGCGCCGGCCGGAACGTCCTTGGTAACCACGGACCCTGCCCCGATCACGGCCCCCTGCCCCACCACAATCCCGTCAAGCAGCACGGCGTGGGAGCCGATCCAGACGTCGTCTCCGATGGTGATGCCCCGGCTGGACAGGCCCTGCCTGAACACCGGCTCATCGGGAGCGAAGCGGTGATTGAAGCCGAGGATAGAGGTCTGGCCACCGATGCGAACGCCGTCGCCCCCGGTCACCCGGCCGCGCACCACCGTCTGCACGTTGACTGAGCAGTCGGCGCCAAACCTGACCTCCCCGGAAAGGTGGGCGTGGGCGGCAACATAGGAGCGGTCACCAAGGTGCAGCAGGTCTGTCTGAATGCAGGCCAGCGACGAGAGGTACACGTCCTGGCCCAGCCGGCTGTCCGGATGCTGGGCCAGGAACTCGCCCTGGGCGGCCAGTTGCCTGGCGCGCTGGGGGCCGTCGGCGGAGCTGGGGAACTCCCACGGCGCGTAGTCGAAATGATGGAGATCGAAGGGGTGTCCCATCGCCGCGGAAGCTCCGTTTCCTGGCCGCTCAGCGGAGCTCTGTGGCGGGGGCCGGATCCATGTCGGTGAACGGCTTGTTCTCGCCCGCCATCGCCCACACGAAGGCGTAGGCGGCCGTGCCAACCCCGGAGTGGATAGACCACGAAGGGGAGATGACCGCCTGATGGTTGGCCATCACCAGGTGGCGCGTCTCCTTCGGCTCCCCCATCAGGTGGATCACCCGGGCGTCCTCTGCGAGGTCGAAGTACAGGTAGCACTCGGTGCGCCGGTCATGGGTGTGTGCGGGCATCGTGTTCCACATCGAACCCGGGGACAGGTAGGTCACCCCCATCACCACCTGGCAGGACTGCACCCCGCCCTGGTGGATCAGCTGATGAATCTGCCGCTGGTTCGAGGTCAGCAGGTCGCCCAGGTCCAGGACGTTGCCCTCGCCGGGCAGCACGCGCACCGTCGGGTACGTGGTGTGGGCCGTGGCGGAGAACAGGTAGAACCTGGCCGGGCTGGCGGGGTCGGCCGAGGCGAAGACCACCTCCTTGGCGCCGCGTCCGATGTACAGGCAGGCCCCCTTGGGCAGGTCATACGCCTCACCATCGGAGGTCACGGTGCCGTCGTCGCCCACGTTGACGATGCCCAGCTCGCGATTCTCCAGGAAGGTGTCGGTGCGCAACTCGTCATAGGTGGGCAGGGTGAGGGGCGCCTCGGTGGGGGTGGCGCCGCCCAACACGATCCGATCGTGATGGGTGTAGGTCACCTTGATCTCGCCGGGAACAAACACGTCCTCCACCAGGTAGCGGGCGCGCAGTTCGGTGGTGTCCATGCCCGGGATCATCTCGGGGCAGGTGGCATAACGCTGATTAAGCACGGGTGGTCCTTTCTGGGCCCGGCGCGGCCGGGGGCGGCTCGCCGGGCGGGAATGTGATCGGGAGAGAGCGGTAGGGAGGGGAGTTATCGGTACGACAAGCGGGGGCCGGCCCTAGCGGACCAGCCAGCCGCCGTCGACGGGAATGATGGCCCCGGCGAGATAGTCGGAGGCGGGGGAGGCAAGGTAGACGAAGGTGCCGGCCAGGTCGGCGGGCACCCCCCAGCGCCCGGCGGGGATGCGGTCGAGGATCGCGGAGTTGCGGGCCTCGTCCGCCCGCAGGGCGGCGGTGTTGTCGGTGGACATGTAGCCGGGGGCAATCGCGTTCACCCCGACGCCGCGGCCAGCCCACTCGTTGGCGAGCGCCTTGGTGATGCCGGCCACCGCGTGCTTGGAGGCGGCGTATCCGGGCACCGTGATTCCGCCCTGGAAGGAGAGCATCGAGGCGATGTTGATGATCTTGCCGTGGCCCTGGGCTAGCATCAGCCGCCCTGCCGCCTGGCACAGGTGAAACAGCGCGGTCTGGTTGATGGCGATGACCTCGTCCCAGTCGCGGGCCGCGTGCTCGGCGGCGGGCGTTCGGCGGATGATGCCCGCGTTGTTCACCAGAATGTCCACGCCGCCAAGGCGCTCGGCCACGTCGGCCACCGCCGCATCGATCTCGGCCGGGGTGGCGGCGATCAGGTCGATCTGGGCGAACAGGGCCCGGCGGCCGAGCGCCTCCACGGCGGCCACCGTCTCGCTGGCGTCGCCAAAGTCCAGCACGGCCACGTCGGCGCCCGCCTCGGCCAGGGCCAGGGCGGCAGCCTGCCCAAGGCCGCGGTGTCCGCCGGTCACGATGGCCACCCGGCCATCCAGCTTGAAACTGTCGAGAATCATGGGGTCTCTCCTAAGGGGGTTCACCAGTAGCGCTTCCAGTCGGGGTCTAGGTGGCGCATGAGCGCCTCCAGGTAGAAGTAGTCGCCCCAGAGGCAGCCCTCGTCTACCCCCTCGCCGGCGGGCTTGGAGTAGACCGAGTGCAGCTGCAGGGCATCAGACTCCACGCCCTCCGCGGCCGGGGTGTAGGCCAGCAGGTTCTCGGTCATCTGGCGGGCGGCGGCGGCGTACCGTTCGGCGCGGGCGGGATCGGTCTCCAGGCGGGCCAGCTCGTGCAGGCCACAGGCGGCAATCGATCCCGACGAGGCGTCGCGCGGCTCATCGTCGCCGTCGGTGAAGATCAGGTCCCAGAAGGGCACCCCGTCGGCGGGCAGGTGCTGCAGGAAGTAGTCGGCGCAACGCCGGGCGGCCGTGAGCATCTCCTGGTCGCCGGTGGCGTCGTAGTTGAGGGCGAATCCGTAGATTCCCCAGGCCTGGCCGCGCGCCCAGCACGAGTCATCGGCCGCCCCCTGGGCGGTGGTGCCGCGCAGCGGCTCTCCGGTGACCGGGTCCCACCA
>WRIF01000039.1 GCA_009782865.1 Promicromonosporaceae bacterium | reverse complement strand
TCGGCGGCGGCAGCGGCATTCCCCGTCCGGGGGCCGCCTCCCGCGCCCACCGCGGGGTCCTCTTCCTGGACGAGGCCCCGGAGTTCAACTCCCGGGTGCTGGAGAGCCTGCGCCAGCCGCTGGAGCACGGGGAGCTGGTGATCCACCGGGCCGGGGGCACCGCCCGCTTTCCGGCCCGCTTCCAGCTGGTTCTGGCAGCCAATCCGTGCCCGTGCGGCATGGGTGCCGGCAAGGGCCTGAATTGTTCCTGCAGCCCGCTGGAACGGCGCCGCTACCTGGGGCGTATCTCGGGGCCGCTCTTGGACCGCATCGATCTGCAGGTGACCGTCGACGCCGTCACGCGCACCGATATCGCCGACGGTCTCGGGGAGCCGTCCGCCGCCGTCGCGACCCGGGTGGTCGCGGCACGGGCCGCCGCCCGGGCGCGGCTCGGGTCTACGCCCTGGACCATCAACGCCGAGGTGCCGGGTAGCTGGCTAAGGGAGCATCTGCGGGGCCGGCGGCAGGTGATGCGGGACGTTGATCTTGCCCTCGACGCTGGTCTGCTGTCGCTGCGGGGCGCAGATCGGGTGCTGCGCCTGGCCTTCACCCTGGCCGACCTGGCCGGGAGAGACGAACCCAGCGCGGCAGACATTGGTCAAGCCCTGCTGCTGCGCACCGGGAGGCAGCCATGAGGCTCAACTTTGATCCCAGAGACCCGCTACTGGCCGCGGCCGCCTGGTCGCGGCTGACCGAGCCCGGCGACGCTGTCGCGCACACCCTGGTGGAGCACCTGGGGGCCGCCGACGCCTTGGCCTGGTTCGAGGAACAGGCCACCGGCCTGCCGCCCTCCGGTTCAGGCCTGCCAGCCACGCTGGGCTGCGGGGACGGGCCGGCAGCCCTCAGCGCCGCCGTGGCCAGGTGGGCCTCCCGCCTTCCGCTCCTGGACCCGCCGGCCGACCTGGAGGTGCTGCGCCGTCTGGGCGGAACGCTCATCACCCCGGAGCTGGCCTCCTGGCCCAGACGGCTCGACGACCTGGGCCAGGGGGCGCCGTTCGCCCTTTGGCTGCTCGGAGATCCTAAGGTGCTTGAGGCGCTGGAACGCTCGGTGGCGCTGGTGGGGGCCCGGGCTGCCACCGCCTACGGGGAGCAGGTGGCGGCCAGCCTGGCCGGCGGGCTGACGGATCGCCGGTTTGCCGTGGTATCTGGTGGGGCCTACGGGATCGACGCCGCCGCCCATCGTGGGAGCCTTGCCGCTGGCGGGGTGACCGTCGCGGTGATGGCGGGGGGAGTGGATCGGCTGTACCCGCGCGGCAATCTGAACCTAATCGAGTCGATTGAGCGAACCGGGCTGATCATCTCGGAGGTGCCGCCCGACGCCTCCCCGATGAAGCAGCGCTTCTTGTCCCGCAATCGACTGATCGCGGCGTTGACCGGGGCGACCGTGGTGGTCGAGGCCGCCTGGCGCTCCGGTGCCCTGTCGACTGCTAGGCACGCCGCCAGCCTGTTGCGGCCGGTAGGCGCCGTGCCAGGCCCGGTGACGTCCATGGCCTCTGCCGGATGCAACCAGCTGCTGCGCGACGGGGTGGCGGTCTGCGTCACCGATGCCGCGGAGGCGGCTGAACTCGCCGGCACCATCGGCGGAGACCTGCTCGGGCCCGCCCCGCCCGGAGCTGAGCGGCTCGGACTTGATCGGGCTGGATCCGACCGGCCCGGATCTGACCGGTCCGAACCTGGCTTGCCCGGCGCGACCGTCGCGCGTCCCAGTGACGGGCTGGACCCGACGTCCCTGGCGGTGCTCGACTCCCTCCCCGCCCGCGGATTGATCACCCTGGAACGGTTGGTAGCCGAGGCCGGGCAGCCGCTTCCCGCGGTGCTGGCGGCCCTGGGACTCCTTGAGCTGCGCGGGCTGGTACGCGCCGACGGGCCCGGCTGGCGGTTGGGTGGCCCGGGAGGTGCTGGTGCCTCGGCTGGATCGGTTGGCGTGGGTAGCCCAGGCGGTGCGGGTGCCTCGCGTGTTTCGGCGGGCGGGGGTGGCCCGGGCGGCGCGGCAATCCCCGGCCGGGCCGGGCCGAGGCGGCAAACTGGGAGCGATGAATGAAACCGCCCGGCTGCCGGACAGCCTCGAACGCGCCCTCGCGCAGTTCGACACCCACCTGCATGCCGGGTTGGGGCGGGCGGAGCACACCCGCCGGGCCTATCGAGCCGATGTGGAGAGCCTGCTGCGCCATGCCATCAGGCGCGGGCAGGCGGACCTGCCGGAGATCGAGGCGAACACGATCCGCGGCTGGCTCGCGGTGCAATCTCAGCGCGGCCTCTCGCGCGCCACCCTCGCCCGGCGAGGCGCGGCGGTCAGGGCGTTCCTGCAGTGGGCCACCACGCAGGGTCTCATCGCCGCCGACCCCAGTGCCCGCCTCGTGACCCCGGCCGTTCCCGTCGCCCTGCCGACCGTGCTCACCGCCGAGGCGGCCGCCGTTCTCCTGGACACGGCGGCGGCCAGGGCCAGAGACTCGGCCAGCCCCGCCGACCTGCGCGCCTGGGCCGTGGCCGAACTGCTCTACGGCGCCGGGGTGCGCGTGGGCGAACTGGTGGGGCTCGACCTGCCGGAGCTGGACCTGTCCCAGCGGCTGGTGCGGGTGTTCGGCAAGGGAGGAAAGGAGAGGGTGGTGCCCTTCGGCCTGCCTGCCGCCACCGCCTTGACGGCGTGGTTGGACCAGGGCCGCCCCGAACTAGCCAAGGCGGCCGCGCAGGCGGCGGTCTTTGTCGGAGATCGCGGCGGACGACTCGGCCAGCGGCAGGCCCGCGCGGCGATCCATCGGCTCGCCGCCGCAGCCGGGGTGGACGACATCGCCCCGCACGCCCTCCGCCACTCGGCCGCCACCCACCTGCTGCAGGGCGGCTCCGACCTGCGGGCGGTTCAGGAGGTGTTGGGTCATTCGTCGCTGGCTACCACGCAGCGCTACACCCATGTCGACGCCGCCCGGCTCAAGGCCGTCTTCGAGCAGGCGCACCCCCGGGCCTAGGGCCAGCCGAAGTCCAGGCCGGCGTGATCCCCTTCCCTACAGGCGCGCCCCGGGCTTCGGGGCGGCCGGATTCGCGGAACGGCTCGCCTCTGGCGACTCTGGGGCGCACCCCGGGGCTGGGGTCAGCCTTCTAGTACGGGAGCAGCACGATTGGCGGGGCCTGGCCAAGCAGCAACAGCGGGTCGAGATACACCTCCGCGCGCCGCACCCCCCAGTGCAGGCAGTTGGGCCCGGCGCCGATGGCGGCGCAGTGCTCCGGGTTGGAGGCGCCGCCCGGGGTCACGGTCAGCATGCCGATCGCCTGTCCCTTGCTCACCGTGGCCCCGAGCCCCACCGAGGCGGCGACTGGTTCCAGGGAGGAGCGCAGGCCGTCGGGGTGAGAGACGACCACCACGGGCTTGCCCGCCACCGAGCCCGCGAAGGTCACCACCCCACCGCCCGGGCTGACCACGGTGGCGCCGACCTCCAGGTGAAAGTCGACGCCGCGATGCCCGGGCAGCCACGGCTGGGCAGGCGGATCAAAGAAGCGAGCCACTGGACCGTCCGCCGGTGCCTGATAGACGCCCGGAGAGACGACCAGGGAGACGACCGGAGAGACGATCGGGGAGGCGTCCAGGGACACGGCCAGGGACACGGCCAGGGACGACGAGCCGGCCCGGACGCCTGCTGCGGCCCCCCGTGTTGCCTCCGCCACCACTCCCCCCGTTGGTCCCGTCGCCACTCCCCTCGTTACGTCCCCCGCCATTCCCGCCGTTGCCTCGGCCCCCGGCGTCGCTCCCGCCATCGCGGTCCCCATCCCCATCCCCGTCCCCATCCCCGCCGTCGCCCCCGCAGTCGTACTCACCTTCATCCCCAGGGCCGGCGCGCAGGCCAGGGCGAAGGCCATCAGGAAGGTAGCCGTCGGGCGGATGACTGCCGGGCTCATGCCTCCACCCTGCCGGAAGCCGCGTCCCGGCCGCCAGGGGCAGCGGCCGCGGCTGTGGACGTGCCCGCCCCGACCGGCTGCGGACAACGTGTAGACTGGCCCCAGCAGCCGGGGAGACTCGGCTGACTTCGCGTGTCACAGCGCGGGTCTTGGCAGTGGTCCGGCTAGTCCGGTGCCTTGACCCAGTGGCACCAGGGATTCGCCCAACCCGGGCCGATCGACAACCAAACAAGAATAAGGACCACTCATGGCTGTTGTTACCATGCGCCAGCTGCTGGAGTCCGGTGTCCACTTCGGTCACCAGACCCGCCGCTGGAACCCCAAGATGAAGCGCTTCATTCTGACCGAGCGCAATGGCATCTACATCATCGACCTCCAGCAGACGCTGACCTACATCGACCAGGCATACGCCTTCGTCAAGGACACCGTGGCGAACGGCGGTTCGGTGTTGTTTGTCGGCACCAAGAAGCAGGCCCAGGAGCCCGTGGCCACGCAGGCCGCCCGCGTGGGCATGCCCTTCGTCAACCACCGCTGGCTCGGTGGCATGCTCACCAACTTCTCCACCGTCTCGCAGCGCCTGGCCCGCCTCAAGGAACTCGAGCAGATCAACTTCGACGATGTGGCCGGTTCCGGGCACACCAAGAAGGAACTGCTGCTGATGAAGCGCGAGTACGACAAGCTCTCCCGCACCCTGGGCGGCATCCGCGACATGACCAAGACCCCGGCCGCCGTCTGGATTGTCGACACCACCAAGGAGCGCCTGGCCGTCGACGAGGCCCGCAAGCTCGGCATCCCGATTGTCGCGATCCTCGACACCAACTGCGACCCCGACCAGGTCGACTACGCCATCCCCGGCAACGACGACGCCATCCGCGCCATCGAGCTGCTGACCCGGGTGGTGGCCGACGCCGTCGCCGAGGGCCTCGTGGCCCGCGCCACCGGCAAGACCGCCGCCTCCGAGGCCCCGGCCGAACCGCTGGCCGAGTGGGAGGCCGAACTGCTGGCCGTGGCCGACGCCGCCAAGGAGACGGAGGTGGCCCCGGTCATCTCCGATGAGGCCCCGCTGACGGAGCCCGTCATCGAGACCGCCGACATCGTTCCCGCCGCCGAGACCAAGTAAGGATCGATCGCAATGAGCATGATTCAGGACATCAAGGACCTGCGCCAGATGACCGGCGCGGGCATGACCGACGTCAAGAAGGCGCTGGAAGAGGCGGGCGGCGACCGTGAGGCCGCCATCAAGCTGATCCGCGAGCGCGGGCTGGCCAAGGCCGCCAAGCGCGAGGGCAACGCCACCTCCGAGGGCCTGGTGGCCGTCAAGATCGAGGACGCCGAGACCCACCAGATCGCCACCATGATCGAGATGAACGCCGAGACCGACTTCGTGGTCAAGAACGACAAGTTCATCTCCCTGGCCGACGCGGTCCTCGACGCCGTCACCGCCGCGGCCGCCACCAACGCCGAGGAGGGCCTCGCCGCCCCCGCCGCCGGTGGCACCGTCGCCGACCTGATCGCCGAGTCCGCCGGCACCCTGGGCGAGAAGATCGTCCTGCGCCGCGTGGCCCGTGTCGAAGGGGAGAAGATCACCACCTACCTGCACAAGTCGTCCCGCGACCTGCCCCCGAGCGTCGGCGTGGTCATCGTGACCGACGAGGCCGGAGCCAAGGTGGCCAAGGACGTCGCCATGCACACCGCGCACGCCGCCCCCGAGTACCTCACCCGCGACCAGGTGCCGGCCAGCGTGGTCGACGAGGAGCGCGAGATCGTCACCAAGCAGTCCATCGCCGAGGGCAAGCCCGAGGCGGCGCTACCGAAGATCGTCGAAGGCCGCCTCGGCGGCTTCTTCAAGCAGGTAGTGCTGGAGGAGCAGGCGCTGGTCCAGGACGCCAAGATCACCGTCGGCAAGCACGTCGCGAACGCCGGTGGCAAGATCACCGAGTTCGTCAGGTTCCGCGTCGGTAACTAGGCGGACAGCCAACCTCGTGCAACGGCCCGGCCTGCCAGATGGTAGGTTCGGGCCGTTGCCCTATCCGCCCAGCACGACGACGTCAGGAAGCGCCGAGAATGAACCCCAATGACCAGGTCCGCACCGCCCGCCGCGTCCTCCTCAAGCTCTCCGGCGAGGCATTCGGTGGCGGCTCCGTAGGGCTGGACCCGGTAGTGGTGCGCCGCATCGCCGAAGAGGTCTCGCTGGCCGTCAAGCAGGGAGTCCAGGTGGCCATCGTCGTCGGCGGCGGCAACTTCTTCCGCGGCGCCGAACTCTCCGAGGCCGGCATGGACCGCTCCCGCGCCGACTACATGGGCATGCTGGGCACGGTCCTCAACTGCTTGGCCCTCCAAGACTTCCTGGAACAGGCCGGCACCACCACCCGGGTGCAGACCGCCATCACCATGGGCCAGGTGGCCGAGTCGTACATCCCCCTGCGCGCCATCCGCCACCTGGAAAAGGGGCGCGTGGTGATCTTCGGCGCCGGGGCCGGCATGCCCTACTTCTCCACCGACACCGTCTCCATCCAGCGCGCGCTGGAGACCGGCTGCGACCAGGTACTGATGGGCAAGAACGGCGTCGACGGCGTCTACAACGCCGACCCCCGCAAGGACCCCGACGCCAGCAAGTATGAACATCTCACCTACGATGTTGCCCTGCGCGATAACCTGCAGGTGATGGACAACACCGCGCTGGCCATGTGCCGCGACAATCGCGTCTCGATGCGGGTCTTCGGGCTCGAAGAACCAGGCAATGTGACGCGGGTGCTGCAGGGAGACGAGATCGGCACGTTGATGTCTGCCAGCTAATTGGCCCCCCGCCCGTTACGCTTGACCCCGTACCCATCACAGCAGGTTAGGAACCCCACATGATTGACGAGATTCTGTTCAAGGCAGAGAGCCGCTATGACCGCTGCATCGAGATCGCCAAGGAAGACTTTGCGGCGATCCGCTCTGGCCGAGCCAATGCCGGCATGTTCTCCAAGATCATGGTCGACTATTACGGATCGGCCACCCCCCTCCAACAGCTCGCCTCCTTCCAGGTGCCCGAGGCGCGCACCGTGCTGGTGACCCCCTTCGACCGCTCCTCGATGGCCGCCATCGAAAAGGCGATCCGCGACTCCGACCTGGGGGTCAACCCCTCCAATGACGGCAACGTGATCCGCCTGAACATGCCGCTGCTCACCGAGGAGCGCCGTCGCGAGTACGTCAAGCTCGCCAAGGGCAAGGCTGAGGACGCGCGGGTTGCCCTGCGCAACGGTCGCCGCAAGGCCAAGGACGCCCTCGAGACGCTGAAGAAGGACGGAGAGGCCGGCGAGGACGACGTCAAGCGCGGCCTCGACGAGTTGGACAAGCTGACCAAGAAGCACGTCGACCTGGTGGACCTGCTGCTGGCCGGCAAGGAAGCCGAACTGCTCGAGGTCTAGGGTTGAACGACGCCACGACGACCTCGCCCAAGGCGGGCCGGAACCTCCCGGCCGCCATTGGCGTAGCCATCGTTCTCCTCGGCCTGCTCCTGGCCTCCCTCGCCTTCCGCCCGGAACCCTTCCTGGTGGTGGTGCTGGCCGCCGTCTGCCTCGGCCTGTGGGAGATGGGCGAGGCCTTCGAGACCCGCGGCATCCGCGTGCCCCTGCCGCCGCTGTACCTCGGCACGGTCGGGATCACGGCCGCCACCTTCTGGCTCGGCACCCCGGGCCAGGTGGCGGCGGTGGCTGTGACGGTGGTGGCGGTCATCATCTGGGTCACCCTGCGCGGCCCTGTCGAGGGCGCGGTGGCCCGCCTCACCGCCTCGGTGTTTTTGGTCGCGTACCTGCCCCTGATGGCCTCGTTCATCGTGCACATGCTGGACCAGCCGCACGGCAACTGGCGGATCGTCTTCTTCTTGCTGCTGCCAATTGCCAACGACACCGGCGGATACGCGGCCGGGGTGCTGTTCGGCAAGCACCAGCTCGCCCCGCGCCTCAGCCCCAAGAAGTCCTGGGAGGGCCTGGCCGGCTCGGTCGTGGCCGCCACGGTCGTGGGCGTGCTGGGCTCCCTGTGGGTGCTGCAACAACCGCTCGCCCCCAACTCCCTGCTGATCGGGCTGGGCCTGGGTGCCCTGGCCGCCACCACCGCCACCTGCGGCGACCTCGCCGCCTCCCTGGTCAAGCGCGACCTGGGCATCAAGGACATGTCCTCGCTCCTGCCCGGCCACGGTGGCCTGATGGATCGCCTCGACTCCATCGTGCTCAGTGCCCCCGTGGTCTACCTAGTGTTTGCGGCGGTGACATGACCCAGCAGCCCCAGGTCCGTCCCGGACACGAAACCGCTCCCCTCGAACTGCAGCTGGCCCCCCGCCGCCGCGGCAAGGCCCCCACCCACTTCGCCGACCTGACCCCGGCCGAGCGGCAAGAGGCCGTCGTCGGTGCCGGGCTGCCGGGCTTTCGCGCCAAGCAGCTGGCCACCCACTACTTCACCCACTTCTCCACCGACCCAGACACCTGGACGGACCTGCCCGCCGCCGCCCGCGCCCCCCTGGCCGAGCAGCTGTTCCCGCCGCTGCTGCGCGCCACCCGCACCCTCACCGCCGACCAGGGCACCACCGTCAAGAAGCTGTGGCACCTGTACGACGACGCCCGGGTCGAGTCGGTGCTGATGCGGTACCCGTCGCGGACTACCCTGTGCATCTCCAGCCAGGCCGGCTGCGGCATGGCCTGCCCCTTCTGCGCCACCGGCCAGCTGGGCCTGACCCGCAACCTCTCTGCGGCGGAGATCATTGAACAGGTGCGGATGGCCTGTGCCTCCCTGGCCGCCGGGGACATTCCCGGTGGCCCCACCCGCCTGAACAACGTGGTGTTCATGGGAATGGGGGAGCCGATGGCCAACTACGGTGAGGTGATGAAGGTGGTGCGCACCCTGGTGGCCCCCTCGCCCGAGGGTTTCGGCCTCTCGGCGCGCAACGTCACCGTCTCCACGGTGGGCCTGGCCCCGGCGATGCGCCGCTTGGCGGCCGAGGGCCTGCCGGTCACCCTGGCCTTGAGCCTGCACGCCCCCGACGATGACCTGCGATCGGAACTCGTTCCGATCAATCAACGCTTTGCCGTGGCCGACGTACTCGATGCCGCCCGCGAGTACTTCGAGGCCACCGGTCGTCGGGTCTCCATCGAGTACGCGCTGATCAAGGACATGAACGACCACCCGTGGCGCGCCGACCTGCTGGCCGCGGAGTTGAACAAGCGGGGGCGCGGCTGGGTGCACGTCAACCCGATCCCGCTCAATCCGACCCCTGGTTCCATCTGGACCGCGTCGGAACGCAGCGTGGAACGAGAGTTCGTCGCTAGGCTGCGTGCAAAGGGAA
>WRIF01000038.1 GCA_009782865.1 Promicromonosporaceae bacterium | reverse complement strand
TGGCGACCTCGCCCACCCCCCCGTTGCGCAGGTACTCCCGCAGCACGCGCACATCTGAGGCCAGCCGGGAGTCCTTGGACGGCCGTCGCTCCTGCGCCGACTCATCCGGCTCCTGGCCCACGTAACCGAGGGCGAGGTCGGCGGCCCGGCGCGGCTGGCGGCAGAACTCAACCAGCGGCTCCAGCACCTTCGCCCAGCGGTAGCCCTCCGCGAACTCGACAATTGCCCGCTTGGCGCTGGCCACCGCCTCGTCGTCGTACAGGTATTTCTCCAGTGCCGCCGCCAGGGCGTCCACGTCCTGCTCGGGCACGGTGGCGCCCAGGCCGCGCTCGGTGATGAGCGCGTCGAACGTGTCCCCGCCGGTCGCCACGATGGGTAGGCCCGCCCACAGGTAGTCCAGGATGCGGGTGCGGAAGGAGAATGCCGTCTCCACGTGGTGGAAGTGGGTCGAGACGCCCACATCGGCATCGAGCAGCCAGTTGGCTCGCTGCTCGTAGGGCACCCAGTCGCTGTTGAAAAACACGTGCCGGTCCGTCAACCCCAGCTCATCGGAGAGGGCGAACAACTCGGTGGCCATGCGCATGTGCGGCACATGCGGGTTGGGGTGCTTGAAGCCAAGGAAGAACAGGCGGACGTCGGCGTGCGTCTCCGCCAGGCGGGCCACCGCTCGGACCAGCGTCAACGGGTCAAACCAGTTGTAGACGCCGCCGCCCCAGATGATTACCTTGTCATCCTGCGAGATGCCGGGCACCACGCCCTTGATGCCATGGGCGGTCTGCACCGGCGGGTCGTCGGAGATGCCAAACGGCACCACGGCCAGCAAGGAATCCAGCGAGTGATCCTCGTCGTACACAAACTGGTTGATGCGCCCCTGCGAGGCGAGCTGCCCTAGCCAGAAGTCACGCTGCTTCTCCGAGGCGCACAGCATGAAGTCTGCGCGGCGAATCTGCTCGTTGAGGACGCGCGTGGTGTCGGCCACCACATGGGCGCGCACCTCCGGCCCCAGGTCACGGGCCTGCTCTAGTTGTTCGAGGTGCATTGGGTCGTAGATGTCGGCCACCAGAATCTTGTCCGACCTCTTCAGCCACGGCGCCTTGTCGAGCAGGAAGCCCTGGAAGATCACCACATCGGCCCAGTCGGTGTGGGCGCGCAGGCGCGAGCCGATGGCCGACGCCACCTCGAAGTCATCCGAGGCGATCTCGGCCACCACCGTCGAAACCAGCCGCACCTCGGCAAACGGCGCCACCGCGGTGGCGATCTGCCAGGAGCGAATCGCCGGGCCAGCCATCTTGGCGGTCAGGGCGTCATCGGTGACGATCAGGATGCGCTGGCGCGCCTGGAAGTGATCGACGATGTCGAAGGCGGCGGTGAGCACCTCGTAGGCGGCCAGGTAGTGCGGCGCGTTGCCGTGGGCGGCCATCGCGTCGCGGAACAGCGGGAAGATCTCCCGGTCGGTGCGGCGGCGACGTCCCTGGAGGTCCGCCCGGACCTCGGTCAGCCCGCGGGTCATCTCCGTCACAAACTGATCCACCGCGTAGGCGCCGGTCAGGCCCAGCTTGTTCACGGTGATCGTCTCCGCCGAGTCATCCTTGCCGCCGGCTATCTCGAAGGAGGAAGTGTCGAGGCCGTCGCGAGCCACCCCGCGCCGCACGGCCAGGGCGAGCGCGGCCGGCAGGGCCTTGGCCAGGGACTCGTCGTCGAGGTTCTTGTAGATGGTCAGCAGCGCGTTGCGCTCCAGCAGGTAGACCTCGCGGTACTCGCCGAACTTGGCGATCGAGGCGTGATGCTTGTGATAGGCGAGCGAGCCTGGCACGTACCGCACGCGGTAGCCGAGCAGGTTCAGGCGCCAGCCGAGGTCCACGTCCTCGAAGAACATGAAGAAGCGCTCGTCGAACCCGCCCACCTCGCGGAACAGGGCGGTGGGGACAAACATGGCGGCCCCGGTGGCGAACAGCACATCCTTGGGCTGATCGAAGGCGGGGGAGTCGGGCTGCAGCACCTCGCGCTTGTAGCCCATGCCAAACCAGCTCATCGCGCCGTCGACGTAGTCAATCTTCTGCCCGTCCCAGTCGAGCACCTTCGAGGCGACCGCTCCGATGGCCGGGTCGGAGGCCAGCTCGTCTACGGCCGCCCGAATCCACCCCGGGGCGGGCCGGGCGTCGTTGTTGAGGAAGGCCACCCACTGCCCGGAGGCGTGGGCCACCCCGAGGTTGCAGCCGCCGGCAAAGCCGCGGTTGGTCTCAGACTCGACCAGCATGACGTCTGGGTGCGCGGCCTTGATCACCGCCGCAGAATCGTCGCCGGAGCCGTTTTCCACCACGATCAGCTCGAGCGCGTCCGCCGGCCAGTCAACCTCCTTGAGCGCGGACAGGCAGGTGTTGGTGTCTGCCGCCCCGCGGAAGTTGACGAGGACCACCGACACCACGCCGGGGCGCGGGGCAGGGGGGACGTGGTTAGCGCTCACTGCGGGTCTCCTTGACTTGGGTAGCCTTAAGGCATCAGGCGTTCCGATAACGCCGCAGCCTAATCGAACGGGGACGGAAGATGGCGGGCATACGGCCCGATCTCGCCAGGAGCGACACCAGAGCCTCACATCTGCGGGGGGCGCTAGCCCTGCCGGGACGCCTCTGGCGGCGGCTGCGGCGGGGCAGCCGTCCCTTCGGCGAGCCGCCGCCCGTCGGTCGGCGGGTGGCCGCCACCTGGCGCCCGCCCCGTTACACCCCGCCCGCCTCGCCCCCCGACCCGGCCCCTACCGTCTCGGTGATCATCCCGACCCGCGGCTCCGTGGGACCGGCGTTTGGCAGCCGGCGCGTGTACGTGGTCGAGGCGGTGCGCTCCCTCCTGGCCCAGCCGAGCCGGTGCCCGCTAGAGATTGTGGTGGTGTACGACGACGACACCCCGGCCGACGTCCTTGAGCAGCTGCGCGAGGCCGCGGGTCAGACCCCGCTGGTGGCGGTGGCCTTTGCCGGCGAGTTCAACTTCTCGGCCAAGTGCAATGCGGGCGTCGCTGCCTCCTCCGGGGAGGTGATCCTGCTGCTCAACGACGATGTCGAGGCCCGCTCCCCCCACCTGGTGGACACGCTGGTTGCCCCCCTCTACGACCCGCAGGCCGTCATCGGGGCCACCGGGCCGAAGCTGCTGTTCGACGACGACACCATCCAGCACGCCGGCCTGGTCTACACCGCCCACGGCCCCCGTAACGCCCTACAGTCCCTGCCCGCCGCCGCCCCCGGCCCCGGGGGAGCCCTGCAGACCACCCGGGAGGTCACCGCCCTCACCGGCGCCTGCCTGGCCCTGACCCGCCAGGTCTACAGGCAAGTGGGCGGCCTAGACGAGGCCCTCCCCGTCGCCTACAACGACGTCGACCTCTGCCTGAAGATCGCCGCGACCGGCCGCCGGCTCGTCTGGCTCGCGGACGCGGTCGCCTATCACTTCGAGTCCAGGACCCGCGCCGGGACGGCCACCGCCGCCGAGCTCTCCACGCTCCAGGCCCGCTGGGGCAGCGGGCCGCACCGTGACCCGCTGCTGCCCTACGAGCGGGTGCGCCGCCACCTGCTGCGACCCTGACCCGCCCTTCCCCGGGGAGGGCGAAGGGCGCAGGTAGACTCAACCACCATGATCCCCCCTCGTCTGCTGGTTGTTATTCCGGCATGGAACGAGATGGAGACCATCATCGACGTGATCACCGAGGTGCGCGCCACGCTCCCGACCGCCGATGTGCTGGTGGTCTCTGACGGCTCCACCGACGCCACGGTAAAGCAGGCCAAGGCCGCCGGCGCATTGGTGTTGAGCCTGCCGCTCAACCTGGGGGTGGGCGGTGCGATGCGCGCCGGATTCCGTTACGCCGCCGCCCACGATTACGGCTGGGTGGTGCAGATCGACGCCGACGGCCAGCACGACCCCGCCTGCGTCGCGCCCATGTGGGAGGCCATGCAGGCCGAGGCCGCCGACATCGTGATCGGCGCCCGCTTCGCCGGCAAGGGATCGTACGACGCCCGCGGCCCGCGCCGCTGGGCGATGCGGCTGCTGGCCCGGGTGCTGTCCCGCATCTGCCGCGCCCGGCTGACCGACGCCACCTCCGGCCTAAAGCTGATGAACTCGCGGGCCATCGCCATCTTCCAGGGCAACTACCCCAGCGAGTACCTCGGGGACACCATCGAGGCGCTCGTCATCGCTGCCCGCTCCGGCCTGCGGGTCCGCCAGGTGCCGGTGGAGATGCGGGAGCGCGCCGGAGGTGCGCCCTCCCACAACCCGCTGAAGTCGGCGGTCTATCTGGGCCGCGCCTTCTTCGCCCTGCTGATCGCCCTCACCCGGCCCGGCAGCCCCCTGCCCGAGCCGCAGCCCGCCCCGGCGCTAGCGGCAGAGGGGGGTGTCGCATGACCGGTGGCTGGTGGACGGTGCTCATCTGTGTGGTGGTGCTGGCGAGCCTGTACCTGCTGCTGCGGCGCAAGAACATCCGCGAGAAGTACGCCTTCATCTGGATCGTCGTCGCCATCGGCATCATCATCCTCGGCGCCGTGCCTGGCGTGGCCACCTGGCTGTCCAACTTGGTCGGCATCATCGTCCCGGCCAACCTCGTCTTCGCCATCGCGGCCATCACGCTGCTCATCGTCGTGATCCACCTGTCCATCGGTGTCTCGCAACTGGAGGAGAAGGTGCGCACCCTCGCCGAGGAGATCGCGCTGCTGCGCCTGGACACCGAGCAGCAGGCGTCCGGCCGGGTTGCGCATCACGAAAGCCCCGGGCACCCCGACGGCCCAGAATGCCCTGAACAACCGAAGGATCCCAGTGACTAGGTATGGCTTTATCCTGGCCGGTGGCAAGGGCGTGCGCCTGCGCCCCTACACGTTTGTGTTGCCGAAGCCGCTGATCCCGCTTGGCGCGGAGACCATCCTGGAGCGGGTGATTGGCCGCGTGGCCGAGGCTGGGGTGGGGGAGATTGCCGTCTCCATCGGTTACCTCGGCCACCTGATCGAGGCCGTCCTTGGCGATGGCTCCAGTCGCGGCATCGATATCCGCTATACGGTCGAGGACACCCCGCTTGGTACCGCTGGCGCCTTGGCCTTGATGCCGTTTACCGTGGCCGATGAGGACACGGTGCTGGTCATCAACGGCGACACCCTCACCTCCCTCGACCTGGGCGGATTCATGACCTGGTTTGAGGAGTCTGGCGCCGACGCGGCGATGGCCTGTGTCGAGCGAGAGGTGACCATCGATTACGGCGTGGTCAAGGCCGACGATGACGGGCGCCTGCTGGAGATTGCCGAGAAGCCGACCACCACCAATCTGCTGTCGACCGGTATCAACGTGTTCCGGGGGGCGGCCCTTAGGCGGCTGCCGGCTGGGCGCAAGGACATGCCGAACTTCCTGCTCGACCTGACGGCCGCCGGCCTGGATGTCCGCTGCCACCGGGTTACCGATCTGTGGATGGACCTCGGGCGGGTCGAAGACCTGCAGGCCGCCAACGAGATGATCGACCGAGGCCAGCTGTGACCGCCGTCGCACCGGTGCTGCTGGTAGGGGCGTCCGGATACCTTGGCTCGCGCATTGCCGCCGCGCTGCGCTCGTCCCCGCGCCCGGTGGTGGCCCTGTCCGACGAGGTGGCCTTCGCCGGCGGAGACCTACTCAGGGCCGCCGTGCGGGACCATGCCCCGGCGTCCATCGTTAACGCCGCCGGCGCCCTGCGGGGCACCGACTCCGCCCTGGAGGCCGCCAACGCCACCCTCCCCGCCACGCTCGCCGCCGCGGCCGACGAGGTGGGGGCCCACCTGGTGCACCTCGGCTCCGCCGCCGAATACGGACTGAGCGGGCAGGAGGCGCTGAGCGAGAAGGCCCGGTGTCGGCCGGGCTCCCCCTACGGGCGGACCAAGTTGGACGGCACCTACGCCGCCCTGGACGCCCACTCGGTCACGGTGCTGCGCGTCTTCAACCTCGCCGCCCTGCCCCCCCAGGCCGACACGCCCCTGGCGGACGTCATCGGACGCATCGCCGCGGCCGTGGCCGCGGGCCAGCCCGCCGCCCTGTACTCGCCCGACACCGTCCGCGACTGGGTGACACCGCAGTTTGTGGTGGATTCCGTGTTCGCCGCCGTCGACCGGCGCCCGCCCGGGCTGTACAACCTCTGCTCCGGCATTGGGGTGCGCATGGGAGACGCGGCCCTGGTGGCGATGGCCCAGTTGGGAGCGGTGCCCGCCCTCGCCCCCGGGCATCCCGCCGGCCCGCCCGTGATCGGTGACCCGACCGCCTGGCGGGACGTCACGGGCCTGGCCGCCCAGGTGACCACGCAGCAACTCGGCCACCTGATGGCCGAGCAGATCAGGCTCACCAGCCAATGACCACGCCTTGCCCTAGCCCCCGCACCCGAAGAGAGAAGCCATGACCAAGCCCACCGCCACCCTGGCGGATCTCGCGCAGGCGGTGACGCGCCGTACCGAATCGGTCTTCGCCCCGGCCATCGCCGACCTCGCGGCCACCGCCGCCGCGACCTACGCCGGGGCGCGGGTGTTGATCTCGGGAGGAGCCGGATTCATCGGATCGGAAACGCTCAAGCTGATCCTGGCCCACCGGCCGGCCCTCGTCGTCATCGTCGACACGTGGGAAAACGGCCTGGCCGAGTTGGTCCGGCAGCTGCGCACCACCGGGGCGGTGGACCCCACCACCCGCATCGAGCCTCGCCTGGTCGACGCCACCAGCCCGCTGGTTGACCGGGTGATCGCCGAGGAGGGGCCGTTCGACGTCGCCCTGGCGTTCGCTGCCGCCAAGCACGTGCGCACCGAGCGCGATGTCTACTCGGGTCTGCACATGACCAACACCAATGTGTGGGGCACGCTGCGTCTGCTGCAGGCAGCGCACGACGGAAATCCAGACTGCCGCCTGTTCATGGTCTCCACCGACAAGGCCGCCGACCCGTCCTCGCTGATGGGCGCCTCGAAGCGCCTGATGGAGCGCGCGGTGTTCGAGCGCCTGCCACAGGTGACCACCACTCGTTTTGCCAATGTCGCCTTTTCCAACGGCTCTCTCCTGGAAAGCTGGGTCAGGCGCCTGGGCGCCTGCCAGGTCCTGCCGGTGCCGGCCGACACCTCCCGCTTCTTCGTGCAGCCGGTCGAGGCCGGGCAGCTCTGCCTGGCCTCTTCGCTGGCCCCGGCCGGTTCCATCGTGGTACCGACGCCCGGCACGGTGGAGGACACTAACCTGGAGGAGGCGCTGCTGCGCGTGCTGGACTGCCTGGGGGAGCGGCATGAGTACGTGGCCGACGCGGCCGCGGCCCCGGCAGTGGTCGCCCGCGGTGCCATGCCGATCCTCCGCACCGTGCGGGATACCGCCGGAGAGAAGCAGGCCGAGATCTTCGTGGGGGCAGGGGAGACGGCCGTGCCGTGGCTGTCCAACCTGGAGCGGATTGATGGCCCAGCGGAGCGGCCGGCAGTCGGTGGGGCCTTGGCCTGGCTGGCGGCTGCGGTTGCCGGCGAGACCCGCCCCACCTTGAGTGACTTGATGGCCGCCGTCTCGGCGGCGGTACCCGAGTTCAGTCACGTAGAAAGCGACAAACGCCTTGACGACCGCATCTGAGCGGCCCGGCCCTGAAACGTCCGGCCCTGAAGCGTCCGACCCTGCGCCATCCGGGGTCGAATCGTCCGTGCCCCTCTCGAAGCTGCCCGGTTACACGGTGCTGCTGCCGATCTACGCCCCCGACCCGGCCGAGTTCGCGGCGAGCCTCGACTCGCTCTGGGCGCAGACCCTGCCCCCCGGCGAGGTGCTGCTGGTCAACGACGGCCCCATCAGCCCCGAACTGCAGGCCGTGCTCGACGAGCACCAGGCCGCCCACCCGGAGCTGCGCCTGGTGAACCTGCCCGAGGCCAAGGGCCTCGGCGCCGCGCTCGGCGAGGGCATCCCCTTGGCCAAGTATGAGCTGATCGGTCGCATGGACGCCGACGACCTCGCCCTGCCGGAGCGCTTCGAGCGCCAGGTGCGCTTCCTGGAGGAGCACCCCGACATCGACATGTGCTGCACCACGATCCTGGAGTTTGAGGACAGCCCGGACAACGTGGTCGCCATGCGGGAGGTGCCCGCCGACCCGGCGGCCCTGCGCAAGTTCGCCAACCGGTGGAGCCCCATGAACCACGGCGCGACCATGTATCGCCGGGCGGCCGTGCTCCTGGCCGGAAACTATCAGCACTTCGAGCGGCACGAGGACTACTACCTGTGGGTGCGCATGCTGATGAGCGGGACCAAGGCCGCCTCCCTCACCGAGCCGCTCATGCTGGTGCGCATCGGCTTTGCCAACCTGAACCGCCGCCGCTCCTGGGCGGCCACGGTCTCCGCCATCAGGTTCCACCTGTGGAAGCGCCGGGTCGGGTTTGCCGGCTGGTATGAGACCTGCGTGATGATCGGCGTGATGATCGGCATCTTCGCCCTGCCCGATCGCCTCTTCCGCTGGGTGTACCTGCGCCGCCGTCCGCCCACTTTGGCGGTTGGATAGCCTCGCCGCCCGCTCCGTCGATGGGGTGGCTTCGCTGGTTGAGGAGCGCACGCAGGGCGCGTCTCGAAACCAAGCGGCGGGTAGGCGCGGGTTAGTGGTTGCGATACGCGCGACGGGGTCGCGCTACTCGACCGCCGAGCCGGGCCGTAGCGGCGGCGGTAGCGGCTTGGTGAGGTCGACGCCGCCGGGCAGGCGGCCGGGCAGCAGGGTGCCGAGTGAGCGCACCAGTTCCAGCGGGGTGGCGTTGCGCGGCTGCGGCGCCCCCGCCTCCGACGGCAGCAGGTCAACGGTCTTGGCCAGGCCCAGGTTGGCCGCCACCTTGCGCACCGGCACGGACACCCAGTAGCGCCAGGGGCCCACCGGGGAGCGGCAGCCCCAACCCAGGAGGGCCCGCAGTTCGGGGGCGGGCAGCACATGCTGAAAGCCCAGCTCCTGCCGCGCGATGGCCTGCCGCTGTTCGGCGGGCACCGAGGCGTCGAAGAACTCCGGCCACTTGCCCTTGATCTGGTCCAGCACGGAGGTGCCGTGGAACTTCGCCTCCGGCCCGTAAATCTCTGAATCCATGCCGAGAGACGTCCCATACATTACGGCGGTGGTGACCTGGTTGGAGACGATCTTGCCCGCCCCGGTCAGGATGGCCAGTGCCCGCAGAATGAACTGGGGGTCACCCCTGCGCCCACACGAGACAACCTGATGCCCGGCGTCCAGCCAGGGCGCGAGGGCGGCCGGGTCGCGGAGGTCGTCGGCGTGCAGGCAGATCGTGGCGGCGCCCTCGCGGGAGAAGACCTCGCGGGCAAACTCGGCATCGTCCATGGTCAAGGCCACCGCCTTGGCGCCGTGGGTGGGGAACACCACCGTGCCGGAGCCGAGGGACGGCACGCGGGCGCCGAGCGTCGCGAGCAGGTAGGCGAACGGTGCTCCCAAGGCCACCGATTTCGCCGCGCCGTCGTCTCCCGGCGAAAACCCGCGCGACTCGTGGCTCCAGACGAGACGCTTGGCGGTGCCGGGCAGGGTGCCAAAGGAGCG
>WRIF01000037.1 GCA_009782865.1 Promicromonosporaceae bacterium | reverse complement strand
GTTCGAGTGAACTTGTAATCGGACAAATTTTCAAAAAAGGGTGCGCCATCAGGGACTCGAACCCCGAACCCGCTGGTTAAGAGCCAGCTGCTCTGCCAATTGAGCTAATGGCGCGCGTGGTGTTGCAGGCCGAAACACTACTGCAGGGGAGGCGGCTTGGCAAGTTGGCAGGCTGGCCTGGGGCTTACGCCCCCAGGAGTCGTCGGTAGTCGTCCACCGTCGACTGCGGCCCGGCCTGGGTCTGCAGCTCGGCGAGAGCCGCAGCGCGGCCCGCCCGGCTGCCCGTCACCTCGCGCAGCCGCCCCGCCAGGGCCGCCCTCTCGGCGCAGGACAGCGACGAGGCCGGGTCCTTGGCCTGCGCGGCGTCGGCCAGCACCACCAGGCCCAGGTGGTAGGCCGTGGTCACCACGTCGGAGACGTGGGGGCCGGCGTTCACGTCCAGGTATACCGAGGCCCGGCGGAGTTCGGCCAGGATTTCTTGCTGGGAGGCGGTGGGGAGGAGCTCAAGGTTCCGGTGCTCGCGGGCCAGGTGATGCAGCCGGTCGCTCATCAGCGTCGGCGCGGCCACCACGAACGTCACCTCCGGCAGCGCCGCCAACAGGCCGGGCAGGGCCGGCAGGTCGTCGGTCATGGTGAGGGTGAACGCCCGCCGGGGATCGTAGTCGCGGTGTTCCAGGAACTGCTCTAGCGGGGAGAGGTAGGCCAGTTCGACCGCCGTGGCGGGGAAGGCGGCGCGAACCTTGGCGAGCACCGCCTCGTCGGAGAACACGATCCGCCGCAAGGCCCGAGGCGATTCCAGCTCCATGGCCATGTTGCCGGGAACCTCGCCCTCCATCGGTTCCTGCCAGAACAGCGTGACGTGCGGTCGGGCGCCCGCCTGCTCGCGGGCGACGAACAGCGGGGTGGACAGCGAGTCGATCAGCCACTCCCCTTCCGTGAGCAACCCCTCGCGCTCCAGGTAGAACGCGACGAACCCGGAGAGTGTCCCAAACGCCAAGAGGGCGTCGGCCGAACGGGCCGTGAGCCCGCCCTCTCGCCCCTCGGCGGTGCGGTGCGCGGTGATCTCCCAGGGGCCCGGCCCGCCGTAGACGGTCTGGTACGGCCTATCGTCCACGTAGTGGGTGACCGCGTATCGATTGCCGAAGGCGTCGTAGCGGTCGCAGCGGGACACCGTGCCGTTGCTGGCTCCGACCGGCAGCAGCCAGTCCACCCGCTCCACCTGCCGGAATCCGCCCGGCGAGTAGTGGATGCGGCCCACCGTCGCCTCGCCGCGCAGCACCTCGGCCCAGGCCTGCCTGGCCTGCCGGATCTCCGTCAACGGCGGGGTGGGCACCTCGTTGAAGAACAGTGGGCGCCCCGTGCGCGGCAGGCCGGTCAGGTCGGCAAAGGGGTTGCGCACCCCCGCCGGCAGGTCTCCCTGGTAGTTCAGCAGCACGGGGGCCGCCTCGATCCCGGCGAGTTCCAGGGAACGCAACAGGGCACGCGCCGGGTGGCTCAGGGTGTCGAGCAGGGCTAGCATGGCGCGCCTCCCGCCCCCGGCCGGACGCCGCCCTCGCCCCCGCCCAGCAGCAGGCCGGCCCACCGGGCCCGCACCCGCTCCGGGAGGAAGTCGGCGGCCCGCTCCAGCGCGGCGGCCCGCACCGCGGGCAGTTCAGGGGAGGACACCACCTTGACGATGGCCTCGGCCAGGGCGGAGACGTCGCCGTCGGTGCCCGTGTACGGCACCAGCTCGCCATTGCGCCCGGGTGTCACCAGCTCGCGGTTCCCGTATTCGACGTCGAAGCCGACGATGGGCAGGCCCTGCGCGAGGGCCTCCAGCAGCGATAGCCCAAACCCTTCCGACGTCGAGGCCGTCACGTACAGCCCGTACTGGCCGAGCACCTCGTCGAGTTCCTGATGCCCGCGCAGGGACACGTATCCCGCCGCCCCTACCTCGTCGATCACGGCCGTGAGCGGATCGCGCTGCCCCTCGCCGTAGATGTCCAGGCTGAGCCCCGGCAGGCGCTCGCGGGCCAGCGCTACGGCCCGTACCAGCAGGTCAAGGTGCTTTTCGGAGGCTAGGCGAGAGGCGGTCACCAGCGCGTGTGGGCGGTACGACGCCGAAGGATGGCCCTCGGCGTAGCCGACCGGCACCCACGCCACCTCGATGTCCGTCCCCGCCTCGGCCAGCTGCGCGCGCAACCGGGCCTGCTGCTGGCGGGTCGAGACCACCACGGTGTCGACCAGGTCTGGGCGGGTGAACACATGCTCGTAATGGTTGTTCCACAGCAACACGCCGTCATCGGCCTGCTTGAGGTCATAGTGTTCGGCGTGTACCACCGAGAGCAGGCGCCGGCTGCCGATCACGGGGTACAAGGCATCGATCACGTCCACCGCGCGATCCACTATCACCACATCATCTGGACGGCTCAGCAGGGCATCGAACACAAACTGGTACAGCGCCGAGCGGCCATCGAGCACCAGGTCTCCGCGGTAGGCGAGCGCGCGCTGGCCGTCCCTCCCGTGGCCTTGGGGCCGACCGCTGGTGGCCGTCCACAGTGGTGAGTCGGGCGTCAGCCTGGTCTGCACAATCTCCTGCCCGGCCAGCACCTGCTCGGCCGCTAGTCGGCCGGCCGGGGTGTAGAACGAGCGGCGCACCGGGCGCCCGTCCAGGTAGTGCTCCACATGGCTCAGTGACTCGTCGTAGTGGGCCACGGTCACCAGTTGTTCACCGGGCTGCGACAGCACCGTCTCCACCCGGTCCACCGCGCCGTCGAGCAGGAACACCCGATAGTACCCGCCCTCCGGGGCGCCCGTCCCGGGGGCGGTCAGGCGGAGCAACACCCGCCCGGGGGTCTCCTCTTCCAGCGTGTGGGGCTGGGCCACCCAGGCGCGAAAGGCATCCAGGGTCACGCTGCCGGGCACCGTCTGGCGTCCAGACAGGAGGTGGTACAGCCACAGCACCTGGTCGGGCCGGAAGCCGAGCCGCCCGGTGAGGTGGGCGATGTTGGTGGACAGGTAGTCGGTGAAGACGTAATAGTCTTCCACGCCTGCCAGGCCGGCCAGCAGTTCCCGGCGATACTTCTGGGCGTACTCCACGCCGGAACTCGCGAGCCCGATGGCCTTGTTGAAGTTGAAGACGCGCATGGACGGCTACGCAAACTGGATCACGAGGGCGCCGTCGGCGCCCCGCTCGATGGACGAAAGGCTGAGCTGCCGCACCACATCGGCGCAGATGCGGGCCTTCATCTCTTCGAAGGCGAAGAAGGCCTCCTTCCGGTACTCGTACTCCACCTTGTGTTGGGCGACGGTGCGGTCTTGGACCACCGTCTTCAACTGTTCCAGGAAGTCCACCTGCTCCACCCAGGCCTGGTCGATGGACTTCAGGAGACAGATCTGACCGAAGCGGGCGAAGGTCTCGGGGTCGGCAAAGCCTTGCTCCTTGGCCGCCAGCCGGTCATCGAAGATTCGCCTCAGTAGCGAGGCCGTGGCCGCCGGGTTCGACGCATCCACGGTTGTCATCTCGCTCGGTGGGCGGTAGGTGAGGTTGTCAAACACGAACCGGGCCAGGCCTTCGCGCGTGGCGAGGTCGCCGGCAGACGCCCTGGCCGCGAACACCTGGTCGGCAATCTTGTCCATGTCCGCGCGGGCAATGGCGCCACCGGCGATGATCTGGTCGCGCAGCTGATAGACCAGGTCACGTTGGCGAGACATGGCGATTTCGAAGTCCTTGGAGAGCTTTCGGGCGCTGGTGGCCCTTTCTTCCGAGGCGTTCTGGGCGCGGTTCAGCACCCGCGATCGGGTGCGGCGGGCCCGTTCGCGGCGGGCGACGTTCTCGGGGGTGATCGATCCGTAGCGCACAAACAGGTCGTCCTGCAGGGAGGCGAAGAACCTCGAGGAGCCGGGGTCTCCCTGGCGGCCCGAGCGCCCGCGGACCTGGCCCTCGGTGCGCCGGTTGGGCAGCTTCTCGGCCGCGATGATCACCAGGCCACCCAGTTCCCTGGACTCGGGCGTCAACTTGATGTCGGTGCCGCGCCCGGCGATCAGCGTGGCCACGGTGATCGCCCCGGCCCGGCCCGCCTCGCGGACCATCTCCGCCTCCTTGGCGTGGGACAGGGCGTTGAGTAGGTTGTGTTCGATCCCTCGCTCGAGCAGGTAGCCCGAGTACTTCACCGACGAGTTCACCGAGCCGGTGGTCAGCAGGATGGGGCGACGGGTGGCCCGCATCGTCTCCAGGTAGTCGAGGACCAGCCTCTCCTTCTCCTCGAGGGTGGTCACCACCACGTCGGGGTCGTCCTGCCGGATCACCGGACGGTGGGTGGGAATCTCGACCACCCTGGTCCCGTACGTCTTGTACAGCTCCTTTTCCGAGCCCTTGGCGGTGCCGGTCATCCCGCCCAGCCTGGCGAACATGTTGAACAGGTTCTGATAGGTGACCGAGGCCATCGCCCGGTTCTCTACCGTGATCTGCAGGCCCTCTCGGGCCTCCAGCGCCTGGTGGAGCCCCCCTTGCAGCTTGTTCCCCTCCAACAGGCGGCCGGTCACCGACGAGATCAGCACCAGCTTGCCCCCCACCACCATGTAGTCGCGGTACGGCTGGAACGCCATCCGCGCCTTCAGGGCCAGGTAGACGTGCCGGTTGAGGCGGAACAGGGCAGGGTCGTAGATGTTGTCCACGTGGAAGAAGCGGTTGGCGGTGGCCACGCCATCGCCGGTCAGCTTGGCAACCGCCTTCGACTCGTCCCACTCGAACTCCACCCCCTCCCGCAGGGTGGCGACAAACCTGGCGGCCAGGGGGTAGAGGTTGGATTGCACGCGCGGCGAGCCGGAGATCACCAGCGGCATCTGCGCCAGATCGAGCAGGATGGCGTCGGCCTCATCGATCAGGCAGTAGTGAAATGGCCGCAGGTACTTCTCGTCCCGCGAGTCGGAGATGTTCTCCAGCAGGTAGTCGAAGCCAATCTTGTCCGACGTCGAGTAGATGACGTCCGCTTGGTAGATGTCCCGCTTCTCGGCCGGGCTGAAGTCCTTGGCGGGGTCTGGGGGCACGCCGATGGCCAGGCGCAGGCCCAGCCGCTCGAAGACGGGGCGGAACTCCTCGGCGTCGCGGGCGGCCAGGTAGCCGTTGACCGTCACCAGGATGGCTCCCTTTCCCGAGAGCGCGTTGAGATAGAGCGGCAGGGTGGCGGTCAGGGACTTGCCCTCGCCCGTCTTCATCGCCGCGATGTTGCCGTGATGAATCACGATGGCCGCCATCACCTGGTTGCGGTACGGGAACTTGCCGCTCACCCGATAGTTGGCCTCCATCACCGTCGCGAACGCCTCTGGCAGCACCCGTTCCAGGGACTCGCCTTTGGCCAGGCGGCCACGGAACTCGGCCGTCTTGGCGCCGAGTTCGTCGTCGCTCAGCGCCCGGTACCTGTCCCGCAGGGCCTCGATCTTGTCGAGGGTGTGTCGGTGGGCCTGCATGGGGTTAGTCATCTTCCACCTCCCACAGCTCGAACGAGGTGAACCGCAGCGAGTCGAAGCCCGCGCTGAGCAGCGAGATCGTGTAGTTAGTCCCCTTGGGGGGCAGGGTGAAGCGGTAGTCGGGGCCGTAGAGAAACTCCTCGGCGATGAGGGCGTCGAAACGGTCGCGCGTCTGCACGCAGAAGATGACCCCGTCCGCCGGCGAGGAGACCAGCCGCGGGACCAGCCGGTAGGTGGATTTGAGATTGAGCAGGGGCAGCGTCGGCGTGTGGCGATCCTTTTGGAAGTCCGACGACGACGACCACGTCTGCAACGTCAGGGCGCTCGGAAGCCCGGGGTTGCTCAGGCAGACCGTGCCGTCGTCGTGGTATTCCAGGCGGGTGCCGTACAGGCCCTCGCGGCTGGTCACCAGGCCCCATCTGACTTCTGCGATCTGTCTAGCCATGGTGTTGCTCCCGGTACTCGGCGATGACCCGCTGGTACTGGCCCACAAACCAGGCGACGATCGAGGGGGAGTCGTCGTTGTGGCGGCCCTGGTAGCCGCGGGCCACCACCTCGGTGGGCTTGCCCGCCTGCGAGGTGAGCAGGGTGTGGTAGGCCTGGTCGTCGTAATCGTCCTGCAGCATGTAGGCCAGCAGTACCTTGGTGTGTTTTAGGCATTCCGCCGAGCGCCAACGTTGGAGCAGGGCGGCGGTGAACCCCTCTGGGGTGCCGTCGCCGTCGGCTCGCTGCTGCCAGAAGTTGATGAGGTCGAGGACTGTCAGGAACTCGCCCGGTCGGGTCAGGCGGGTCTGCCGCGCGACGTAGGGCAGGTCGATGATCGGCTTGCCCGCGATGATGGCCTGCGCGTCGAACTGGGAGCCGTGATACAGCGCCCCAAACGCCCCCATCGACAGGCCGGAGAAGATGAGGTCTTGCTCGGTGAAGCCGAGCTCTGCCATCAGGTCGCGGATCACCTGGTGGAGTTGGACTTCGAGCTCGGCAGACCCGAGGTAGAAGCGGCCACCCTCCAGGCGGGGATCGGTGATCACCAGGAATGGGTGCCCGAGCCCGGTCATGACCCCGAGGCCCTCGAAGCCCTCGGCCGGGCGGTAGCCGGCGAAGTAGATGTTGAGGGGGGGCTGGAGGTTGCCGGGGTGGTAGTAGTAGAAGAGTTCCTCGCGGTTGGCGTCGACCAGCCGCCTGCCGCCGGCGATGAAGTGTCCCTCGCCGTGCCGGGAGTGCCGGTAGTGAAGCTGGCCGATCCGCAGGGTGCCCGTGCCCCGGGCGCTGAGGGAGCAGGCCAGGTAGCCAGAGTCGGGATGGAAGACGCGCACCGGTTGCTCCATGTCCGTGGCGGTGAAGGTCCGCTGCCAGGAGATCACGTCCGACGTGCCGGCCTTGGTCAGCTGGGCGGTCAGTTCCACCTCGACGTCGCCGTCGGCCTGGTACTCGAGCCACAGGTCCATGTCGCGGTCGTTCTCATAGCGAATCGATTGCCGCCAGGAGACGGCCGGGCGCATGACGGCGGTGTCGACCGGCAGGCTGAGGCCGGTGTTGCCCAGATAGGTGGGCGGGGAGGGCCACAGGGGTGAAACCAGGAGCGAGTTCGAGGGGACCTTCTGCCCAAACTGGCGCCGATAGTAGGTGCGTGCCAGCTTCTCGACCAGGGCCTGCCGGTCGGAGGCGTCGACGTGGCGGGCGGCCTTGCGCAGGTACCAGTGCGCCTCGGGCGTGTCGCGGGGCGGCTCCGCGTTTTCGGTGAACAGGAACGTGTGCGGGCTGATCAACGGGTCGAGCCGCGCGAGAACCTCGGCGCGGCAGGGGGCCTCGGCGACCGTGACCTCGACGGTCTTGACGGTCAGGTAGTCGGCCGCGTTCGGGTCACCCACATCGAGGAAGTGCCACTCGACGTCGTCGGGAAGGCGCAGGCCGGGCGACCAGTCCCTAGTTCCAATCTGCAGTACCAGCAAGGTCCATCGCCCCCTTCACAAGTTCCCAGCGCCCCAGTACCTCTGTCGGGGAGAACAGGTCGATGAGGGCGTTGCACTGCACCAACGACTGATTCCAGTGTTCAAGCCCGTCGAGGAAGTAGTCGGCGGCCTCGGCCAGCTGGTCCTCCGATTGCACCAGGTAGCCGTTGAGGCGGTCGGTGAGCAGATCCTGCGGCTGCCGGTTGACCTGCGGCACGCCGGCGCACACCGCCTCGGCGGCGACCCGTTGATCTGGCCTGTCGCCGAAGTCGACCAGCAGGCGGGTGGCGGCCAGGGCCTGGATCAGGTCTGCCTCCCTGGTGATGGTCACCAGCTTGAGCTTGGGCTCGCGTCCTTGGGACAGGCCGATGTCGGCGGCCAGGTCGCTGCCGTTGTCTTCCAGCAGTGCCGCGAGGTCCAGCCCCTGGTAGCCGTCCATGATGCGGCGCATGTCGCGCAGGCGGTCCACGTCGTGGCCGCGGAAGGTGAGCAGGTTCACGCGGGTCCGGTCGTCGTCAACCATCTGCATGGCCAGGTTGGCGATGATCGCGTCGAGTTGCTCCAGGTCGATGTTGTCCGTGAACAAGGAGATGATGACATCGGCCTCGTTGGCGCTGGCTCCGAAGGTGGAACGGCGCTCCAGGGGGCGCATCGAGAGGTGGGGGAGCGCCTCCCAGCGGGGGTCTTGATCCGAGATTTCCTCGGCGGAGAAGCAGGACATGGCGCGGGCCAGCAGTGCATCCGACACCCGGCTGGCCTCCAGCGATGAGCGCGCCAGCACCAGCGACTGGGTGGTCAGCGCCTGCCGGATGAGCTCGTTGTGCTGTTCGGAGGTGGCGAGCACCACCGTGTCTGCGGCATTCTCCGGCTTGGCAAAGTGTTGGGCCAGCAGCTCGGCGAGGAGGTCGCCCCAGCCGTCGTACGCGGCCTGCTGGAAGCGGTCCGCCTCGTTCTGCACCACCGTGATCTGCCCACTGGGCACGTCCTCGGAGATGATCACGTCGCCTGCGCGGTTCAGGTAGTACTGGGTGGCGGGGCTGCCGGCCTCGTCGTGCATGAGCACAGAACTGAGGAAGCCGCGGTCGTCGTAGATGCGCTCGAGCGACGGCATCCCGGAGCCGTAGAACCTGATTCGTTGCAGCATGCCGTCGGGGGCGAGATAGATGCGGGCGTAGACCTCTTCACCCTGCATCACCGTGACGGCGAAGGGGTTGTAGAAGAACGCGGCGTCGGCGGGCCACTCCATGGCCAGGAAGTCGATCGGCTCGGCGGCATCGCCCCCGAGGCCCCGCACCTCATCGAAGAAGTTCCAGTAGGTGATGCCGTTGATCCCCTGGCGGTGCATGAAGCGGCGCAGGCTGGGCACGTAGTTGAGCACCACCAGGCCGATGGGCTCGTCGCCATGCTGGAAGACCCGCATCTCGGTAATGGTGTTAGCGGCCGAAACGGCTGTCTCCGGGGTGAGGGGGCTCCCCTCGGTGGTGTACCAGGGGCGGGTCGGATGGTACCGGGCGGGGATGAAGCGGATCACTTGGCACCCCCCGTGGTCGAGAGCAGTTCAAAGCGATACTTGCGGCCGATGGCGGTGTCGGCAATCTCCTCGTAGACCACCCACATGAGGGCAATCAGGATCATCAGGGTGCCGGGCATCATGAGCTCGTATTGGAACTGCGGGTTTCCCGCCATGAAGTAGAGGGGCAGGCCGGTCAGGACGATGAGGCCGACGCCGGTCAGGGACGCCAGGACCAGCACCCGGTTGCGGATGTGGCGCCTGGTCTCTTTGCCGGGGGCCACGGAGTCGAGGTACTCGCCGGCATCCTGCATCTGTTCGGCCAGCTTGTGCGGGCGGACGTTCATCAGGCCCCAGAACACGCTCATGGCGAACAGGAGCACCAGGTAGGTGAGGAAGCCCGGCAGGGTGCTGAGCCCCCAGTTGTTGAGGAGTGAGTGGGCGGTGGGAGCGAAGGAGGGGATGATGATCGCAAACGCGCCGATGATGGTCTGCGGCAGGCTAAGCAGCGCCATCGCGTACATGATCGGGGAGGCGCCGGCCGGATTCAGCTTGATCGGCAGGTAGCTCTGGCCGGTGAATCCGTTGTCGATTGAGACCTTGTTCACCTTCATGCGGTACTCGGAGTTGCCAAGGAAGACGCCCATGGCGATCACGATCAGGCAGGCGACGCCGACGGGGATGAGCACGCGGGCGGCGTCGGGGGAGTGCAGGTTCTGCAGGAACGAGTCCCGGTTGGAGACGGCGGTCAGCAGTATTTGGTAGAGGATGAAAATGGTGATGCCGCCGAGGCCGCGGTCTTGGTTGACGTTGGCTATCCAGGTCAGGAGGGC